>JALQVQ010000050.1 GCA_023260315.1 Burkholderiaceae bacterium | reverse complement strand
CCCAAGCTGTTGATATTGGATGAGCCCACATCGGTGCTAACACCGCAAGCGGTGGAGAAGCTCTTTGTGGTCCTGCGGAAATTGGCGGCAGAGGGTTGCAGCATTCTCTACATTAGCCACAAGTTACACGAGATCCGGGCTTTGTGTACCGCCTGTACGGTGCTGCGCGGCGGGCGGGTGACGGGTGTTTGCAACCCGCAAGTGGAGTCCAACGAGTCGTTGAGTCGGCTCATGATCGGGGCTGAACCACCCGCGTTACCCGCGCGCACCAATCGCGCTGGCGACGTGGTTTTGGCCGTCACAGATTTGTGTATCCCCGCGGAAGATCCATTCGGTACGGATCTTGACGGCGTCTCCTTTGCGGTTCGTTCGGGTGAAATTCTGGGTATCGCCGGTGTTTCTGGGAACGGGCAGTCTGAGCTGGTGCGACTCCTGTCGGGCGAGGATCACCGCGCGACCGTGGGATCGATCCGATTGCTCGGGGCCGACATCAGCCAAAGGGCACCGTCGCAACGTCGGCAAGCCGGTTTGCATCTGGTCCCGGAGGAACGTTTGGGCCGTGGTGCTGTGCCGACGCTTGGCTTGGCTCACAACTTGTTGCTCACCCGCTCCGAGGCCGTTGGTCGCGGTGGGTGGC
The DNA here is from genome assembly GCA_023260315.1 of Burkholderiaceae bacterium. GTDB lineage: Bacteria > Pseudomonadota > Gammaproteobacteria > Burkholderiales > Burkholderiaceae_C > RS62. The sequence goes on along the minus strand of JALQVQ010000050.1, from coordinate 4,394 downwards.
TTCATCTCAATCGGCTGCGCGCGCAGGCCGCGGCCATCATTGGCGAATATCGTGTCAAGGCGGGCGGGCCGTCTGCGCCAGCCAAGTCACTTTCTGGCGGCAACCTTCAAAAGTTCATTGTGGGGCGCGAAATTGAAGCGCAACCCCGTCTGCTCATCATGAGTCAGCCGACATGGGGGGTCGATGTGGGTGCGGCCGCACAGATCCGCGCGGCCATCTTGGCCTTGCGCGATGCTGGCTGTGCGGTGCTGCTCATCAGTGAGGAGTTAGAGGAATTGTTTGAACTCAGTGACCGTTTGGTCGTGATGGCCAAGGGGCGGGTATCGCCGGCGCTCCAGCGCGCCGATGCAACCGTTGAAACGGTGGGTACGTGGATGTCGGGCTTGTGGGCGACGGAGGCAAGCGATGCTTGAGCTCAAACCACGCGCCAACGCCTCGGCCTTTTGGACTTACGCATCCCCCGTATTGGCGCTCGTTTTAACGGTCTTGATCGGCTTGGCAATTTTTATCGCTCTTGGGAAAGACCCGGTTCAGGGCTTGTTGGTGTTCTTTTGGGAGCCCATCAAGAGCACCTACGCGCTGGGTGAGTTGTTGGTCAAAGCCACGCCGCTGTTGTTAATTGCGTTGGGGCTGGCGGTTTGCTTTCGCAGCAACGTATGGAATATCGGCGCTGAGGGGCAATACGTTGTTGGGGCACTGGCTGCGGGTGGGGTCGCTCTGACGGCGAATGCCACCAGTACGGGCTGGATTGTGCTGCCCATCCTGTTGGCCGGTATTTTGGGTGGCATGGTGTGGGGTGGCCTTGTGGCGTGGTTGCGAGACCGCTTCAACGCCAATGAAATTTTGGTCAGTTTGATGCTCGTTTATGTCGCCATCCAGCTGCTGCAATTCATGGTGTACGGACCTTGGAAAGACCCCAATGGTTACAACTTCCCGCAAACCAAAACGTTTGATGCCGTCACAAAAATCCCTCGCCTGATGCCGGGTTCGCGGGTGACGATTGGCTTGTTATTGGCGCTCATTGGCGCGGGCGCCGTGTGGGTGTATCTGTACAGAACCCGCGCAGGCTTTGCCCAGCAGGTCGGCGGCTTGGCGCCACTGGCCGCAAGGTATGCGGGTTTCTCATCGCGTCGAGCGCTGTGGTCAGCGTTGTTAATCAGCGGTGGCTTTGCTGGTTTGGCAGGGGCGCTTGAAGTTGCGGGCCCGATCGGGCAGCTGACTCCTTACGTGCCAGCGGGTTACGGCTTTGCCGCGATCATCGTGGCGTTTGTGGGGCGTTTGCACCCGATCGGTGCCATTTTTTCGGCCATCCTAATGAGTATGTTTTATATCGGCGGTGAGTTGGCGCAGTCACGACTTGGCTTGCCAAAGTCGATCACAGGTGTTTTTCAAGGTCTCTTGCTGTTTGCGTTGCTGGCCTGTGACATCCTGATTGCCAATCGCCTGACTTGGAGACGATCCGCATGAGCAGTGCCCTATTGATTGCCGCCGCGCTCGATGCGGGGACCATTTTGGCGCTGGCCTCTCTGGGGCTGCTGATCAACGAAAAGGCCGGTATTCTCAACTTGGGCGCGGAAGGCATGATGCTGTGCGCTGCCCTTGCGGGGTTCGCGACGGTTGTCCACACGGGGAGCACCGTCGCTGGTTTCGGGGCCGGCATGCTGGTTGGCGCCCTGTTGGCTGGGGTCTTTGGCTGGTTGGTGATCTGGCTGGGAACCAATCAATACGCCACAGGCCTCGCGCTGAGCCTTTTTGGCGCTGGTCTATCGGCGTTTGCAGGCACGTCTTACGTGCAAGAGAAGTTGCCCGAGGCATCTCACTTCAAAGTGCCGGTTTTGGGCGATCTACCCTTCATCGGTGACGCCTTTTTTACACACCATCCCATGGTTTATGCCGGGGTGGCCGTGACCGGCACGTTGATGTACTTTTTGTTTAAAACCCGTGCTGGCTTGGTTTTGCGCAGCGTTGGCGAGTCACCCGAGTCGGCACACGCCCTTGGTTACAACGTGCGCCGCATTCGCCTTTTAGCCGTTATGACGGGGGGCGCGTTGTGCGGTTTGGCAGGTGCCTACGTGTCCACCGTCTACACGCCCCTTTGGGTCGAGGGCATGATCGCTGGCAAAGGCTGGATTGCGCTGGCGCTGACAACGTTTGCCACGTGGCGCCCCATGCGCGTCCTGCTGGGTGCGTATCTATTTGGCGCTGTGACCATGTTGCAATTCCATTTGCAGGGCATGGGCGTTCACATCCCAAGCCAAGTCTTGAACATGTTGCCTTACCTTGCAACGATCGTCGTTCTGGTTATTATTTCGCGCAATCCACAGTGGATTCGGTTGAACATGCCACAGAGCATTGGAAAAACCTTTCATCCAAGTTCATAATGCGCCCATGCCGTTTTTTTACCTAGGAGTTTCCCCATGACTGAGATGAAGTTAAGCACACTGGCGAGAACAGCCGCCGTGGCAGTGGTTGCCGCAGCGGTGCTGGCGGGTTGTGGCAAAAAAGAAGAAGCTGCGGCACCTGCCCCAGCGGCCTCTGAGCCCTTAAAAGTCGCGTTTGCCTACGTGGGCCCAGTGGGCGACGGTGGCTGGACCTTCGCACACGACCGTGCCCGCGCTGCCGTTCAAGCCGAATTTGGCGACAAAATCGTCACCACTTTCGTTGAGAACGTGCCCGAGAGCGCTGATGCTGAACGTGTCATTCGTGACATGGCCAGCCAAGGCAACAAGTTGATTTTCGGCACCACATTCGGCTACATGGAACCCATGTTGAAGGTCGCTCCAGATTTCGCCGATGTGAAGTTTGAGCACGCCACAGGCTACAAGACAGCCGGCAATATGCGCACCTATGACAGCCGCACCTACCAGGGTGCCTACATGGCGGGTGTGATTGCGGGTGCCATGACAAAAACCAACACACTGGGTGTCGTTGGCTCGATTCCAATTCCCGAAGTGATCCGCAACATCAACAGCTTTACGATGGGCGCACAATCAGTGAACCCCAAAGTGAAGACAAAAGTGGTGTGGGTCGGCGAGTGGTTCAATCCACCAAAGGAAACCGAAGCAGCACAGTCTTTGATTAACGGCGGTGCTGACGTTCTGATGCAAAACACCGATTCATCGGCGGTTCTGCAGACAGCAGAAAAGAACGGCAAGCGCGCGTTCGGTTGGGACTCTGACATGCAGGCCTACGCGCCCAAAGCGCACCTGGGCTCAGCCATCATCAACTGGGCACCTTACTACAGCAAAGCGGTGAAGGATGCGTTGGACGGTACATGGAGCACCGGCTCGTCATGGTGGGGCGTCAAAGAAGGCGCGATCGACATGGTGTCTGTTGCAGATGACGTACCTGCTGATATCAAAGCCAAGGTCGACGAAATCCGTGCGGGTCTGAAAGACGGTAGCTTCAGCGTTTGGACGGGTCCGATCGTTGATAACACCGGCAAAGAGCAAGTCGCCGCAGGCGCCACCGCCGATGATGGCTTCCTGGGCGGTATCAAGTTCTACGTCAAGGGTGTTGAAGGTCAGGTTCCAGGCAACTAAAGCCACCTGTTTCTGCGCCAAAATGGCCAGCGCTTCGGCGGCTGGCCATTTTTTTTGCGCCTAAAATGCAAGGCTAACGGGAGCAAAGACCAATGACGATCAAGAGCGATAAGTGGATTCGAAAAATGGCCGAGACAACCGGCATGATCGAGCCGTTTGAGCCAGGGCAGGTGCGTGAGGTGGATGGAAAGCGCATCATCAGTTATGGCACCAGCAGCTACGGCTATGACATTCGTTGTGCCCCAGAATTCAAGGTCTTCACGAACATTCACAGCACCGTTGTTGACCCCAAAAACTTTGATGAGAAAAGTTTTGTGGATTTTCAAGGCGACTCCTGCATCATTCCACCCAACAGTTTCGCGCTTGCGCGAACGATGGAGTACTTTCGCATCCCGCGCAATGTATTGACGGTTTGCTTGGGCAAGAGCACCTATGCACGTTGCGGCATCATCGTCAACGTGACGCCCTTTGAGCCGGAATGGGAGGGGTATGTGACGTTGGAGTTTTCAAATACAACACCGCTGCCAGCGCGTATCTACGCCGGTGAAGGCTGCGCCCAAGTGCTCTTTTTTGAGAGCGATGAGGTGTGCGAAGTCAGTTACAAGGACCGCGGCGGTAAGTATCAAGGGCAGGTTGGGGTGACGCTTCCCAAGGCCTAAAAGGCGGTTCGTGTGGTGATTTGCCCACAGGCGAGTGCCTGGGCATTGTCGACTGGGCCCGCAAACGTGGGACAATCAGCGGTTACATGACTGCATCATTCTCCGAACTGTCCTTAGCCCCGTCACTCGCTAAGGCCATAGCCAAAATGGGCTATGAAACCATGACCCCCATCCAAGACCAAGCCATCCCCGT
>JALQVQ010000315.1 GCA_023260315.1 Burkholderiaceae bacterium | reverse complement strand
GCCAAGCGGGTATGAATGTTGGCTCCTCTTGGTGGATGCGCTCGATCTGCTCAAGCGCTGGCGTTTGTCGGTTGTCGATGAATAGCAGGCGCGCGTAGCTGAAGCGTGCGTTCGTCTTTATGGGCAGTGTGGCAATGTGCTTCAGTACCAGCGGCTCGGCCTCAGCGACACCCTGCTCCAACAGGGTCAGTGCCAACCGCCCCGCATCAAGGTCCGCCGCATCCCAGCGGTAGGCTTCTCCCAGGGCGCGAAGGGCGCCTTGCATGTCTTGGTTATTGACACGCACAAAACCGATGGCCGCCAACGCTGCTGGCGCGAAGAGGCGGTCTTGCTTCATGCTTTTTAAGCTCGCCTGCGCGATGTCATCGGCCTTTTTTTGCAGGACGTTGGGCAAACGATTCAGGGTCCCCGGGATGGCTCGTATGAGCTCACGACGCTCTGCAGCCGTCGATTGCGCAAGGATGCGGGACAGGGCATCGGTGATGCCGTTCATACGTCCCGTGGCAATTGAGACGCGAAGCTTCATCGCCTGCGCTTTTTGGCTGTCAGGTTGTCGTTTGATCCAATCGTTCACGGCACCCCAAGCGGCGTCACCGGAGCCGGCCTGAATGGCGATTTCCACGGCGCGCGCTGACAGTGACTCGTCATCACTGCTTTTGGCTGCGGCCGAGATAAATCGAAACGCCAATCCGTTATCGCCCTGGCGATTGGCAATTTCGCCAGACAGGATTTGGTAGAACAGACGACCATCAAGCTCAGAGTTGGTTGCCGTGAACCCGTCGGTGTCAGCAAGCGACAAGCCTGACGCAGCCACGATGGCGGCGATCAGCAACCGTTTCGCAAATTTTGGAGCACGGTTCATTGGCATTGGGGCTTTGAGGGGTTGTATCAAGCAGAGTGATAAACAGCGCTTTAAGCCACCATAATAAGCGATTCATGTCACAAATTCGGGTGATAAGTGCAACGCCCCTACCCACAAAAAGCCTGTTAAATGCCTGAACTTCCAGAGGTCGAGGTCACCCGCCGCAGCTTCGCTGACGCGATCGCTGGTGCACGCATCCAGCGGCTACAAATGGGGAAGCCCTTGCGGTGGCCACTGGGTTATGCGCCCAATGACCTGGTGGGCCGAACCGTCACCCGCGTCACCCGTCGTGGTAAATATCTTTTGTTGCACCTGAGCCAGGGGCTGCTTTTGGTCCACTTGGGAATGTCCGGGAGTTTGGCTTTCAGCCCCGCCGGGCAGTCGGCGACACCCACAGGACCGCACGATCACTTTGAACTGCACACCGATGCAGGGCTGTTGCGCCTGACCGACCCGCGCCGCTTTGGCGCCATTGTGTATGCCGATGGTCCAGATGACCCTCGGGCAAAAAAACTTTTGGACCATTTGGGGGTGGAGCCGCTGGACGGCGCCTTTGACCTCTCGCCCTTTATCAAGGCGATGCGCGCGCGCAGGGCGCCCATCAAGCAAGTGCTTTTGGCGGGGGATGTGGTCGTTGGCGTTGGCAATATTTACGCATCAGAGGCGCTTCACCTGGCGGGTATCCGACCAACCCGGCCGTCCAACAGGGTATCTGCAAAGCGTCTAACGGTTTTGCATGACGTCATTCAAACGGTACTGGCGCAGGCGGTATCGCTTGGGGGCTCAACGCTTAAAGATTTTAAGAACGCGCAGGGCGAGCATGGGCTGTTCCAAACCCAGTCCAAGGTCTACGACCGTGCGGGCGAACCCTGCTATGGCTGCCAAACGCCGATTCGCAGAATTGTGCAGGGGCAGCGTGCAACCTACTATTGTGTGCAGTGTCAGCGATGACAGTGCCTCTTGCCTTGCCCGTCGATTTTGTTGCCGTGTTGGTTGATTGGCAGCGTCTCCACGGACGCCACCACTTGCCATGGCAACGTGATCGCGACCCCTATCGCGTGTGGCTGTCCGAGGTGATGCTGCAGCAAACACAAGTGGTCACGGTATTGGATTACTTCGACCGCTTTTTGGCTCGCTTTCCAACGATCCATGACCTTGCTGCCGCGCCCCAAGAGGCCGTCATGTCTCTTTGGGCAGGCTTGGGCTATTACAGCCGCGCACGGTTGTTACACCGTTGTGCGCAAGCCGTTGTGGGTGAATACGGCGGTACCTTCCCGTCCACCATCGACGCACTGGTTAAGTTACCCGGCATCGGCCCCTCAACCGCTGCCGCCATCGCGTCGTTTTGCTACGCTGAACCCGTCAGCATTTACGACGGTAACGTGAAGCGTGTCCTGTCGAGGCTATTGGCCTACGAGGGTGATTTGACCCGTTCCGCAGACAACAAGCAACTCAGCGATCAGGCACAGCGGCTGCTGACGATTGGCATTGCGCAACACCGCCTGTCTGCTGCCAACACCATGCCTGCCTACACCCAAGGCCTCATGGATTTAGGCGCCACGATTTGCCACTCGCGCGCGCCCCTGTGCGCCTCGTGTCCGGTGCGCGCAATGTGCGCCGCCCACAAAAACGGAACAACCGCACGGTACCCGATTAAGTCAAAAAAATTGAAGCGAACGACGGAGCGTTGGTTGTGGCTGCGTCTCGAGACCACCGATGCGATTTGGTTGGAGCAGCGTCCTCAAACCGGTATTTGGGCGGGCATGCAAGCGCCCCCCTTGTTTGACACCGAGGCCGCCTTGAGCGCATGGCTACACGCCATTGGCATTTCAGCCCATCGCCACACGGCGCAGGCAACGGGGCCGACGATCAAGCATGTACTGACCCACAAAGATTTGCACCTGACACCCGTCACGGTGCGATTACCGGAACCGCTAGACGTGTTGCCAAGTGCGGGTCGTGAGGGGTTTTGGGTCGGCAAGGCTGTCCTGCATGAGGCCCCTTTGCCGGCGCCAGCAAAGAAGTGGCTGATCGCTGGCGGCGAATGACTGGGCCGTGGGTTCAGTGGGCCGCTTTTTTCTTTTCGATTTCGCGATGTCGCACCTGCGTCGACCAATCTTTAGAGAAGTCACGGCCCAGGGTTTGTGCGAGATAAACCGAGCGGTGTTGCCCGCCGGTGCAGCCGATTGCCACAGTCACATACGCCCGGTGGTCTTTGGCCATCGAGGGCAACCACTGGTTCAAAAATGTCGCGATGTGTTCGCGCATCGCCGTCACCGCAGGCTGTGTCTTCAAGTAATCGATGACCGCGTCGTCTAGACCGGTTAATGCGCGCAGTGTTGGCTCGTAGTGCGGGTTGGGTAACATCCGCACATCGAATACGAAGTCGGCATCCATCGGAATCCCTTGCTTGAATGCAAAGGACTCAAACATCAACTGCAGACTGTCTGTCGAGGTGTCTGCCTCGACCAGTTGTTTAATTTGGGTGCGCAAGCCAGCTGCGCTCGTTTGGCTGGTATCAATCACATGCGCCTTGTCGCGCAAATCTTTGAGTAATTCGCGCTCGAGCGCGATGGCCTCCATCAGCACGCGTGAGGGGTTTTTCGCCTTTGCATCGCCGATGAGCAGCGGGTGCGCACGCCGGGTTTCCGAAAAGCGGCGTACCAGGGCATCGGTGGTCGTCTCAAGGTAGATCACCACCAGATTCACACCGGAGGTCTTTAGCGTGAGCAATTGATCAGGCAATCCGGGGATGCCGCTTGGACTGCGGGCGTCCATCGCGACCGCCACCCGACGTGCGTTGTGCTTCTGCTCCAAAGCGATCAGGTCTAGCAGTAATTCAGGCGGAAGGTTATCGACGCAGAAATAGCCGGCATCTTCGAGTGCCGCCAGCGCCACTGACTTTCCCGACCCAGACACGCCCGTGAGCAGAACCAGATCCAGGGGGACGTTGTTGCCGTCCTCGGTTTTTGTCATCTTGAACGTCATGCCGATTGACCCTGTGCGAGCATTTCTGACGCATGGGCGAGTGACGTTTTTGAGTGAATATCGCCACCCAGCATCCGCGCAATTTCTTGCGCACGGTCATCACCTTTAACCGGATGAATCTCGCTTACCGTTTTATCGGTACCGCGCGCTTTTTTAACGACCCAATGGTTGTCCGCGCTCGCAGCAACTTGTGCCAAGTGTGTGACAGCCAAAACCTGGCGGTCCTGGCCCAGTCGGTGCATCAACTGCCCAACGGTCTGGGCGACCTGTCCGCCGATACCCGAGTCGATCTCGTCAAAAATCAGGGTCGGTGCCTGGCCCAAGCGGCTGGTGCAAACGGCGATTGCCAGGGCGATTCGCGAAAGCTCACCCCCAGAGGCCACCTTGCTCACAGGACGCGGCGGTGTGCCGGGATGGCCAGCGACTAAGAAATCAATGTCATCGACACCGTACTGCTGCGGCACTGCCAGCTCGGTAATGGCCACCTCGAAACGCCCGCCTTCCATACCCAGCGTTTGCATGGCCTCCGTGATCTCTGCTGACAGGCGGCGCGCTGCCTTTGAGCGTGCATCATGGACCGCTTTCGCCGACGCCAACAAGGCGCTCAAGTTTTGCTTCACTTGTTTGGCCAGTGCGTCAAGGTCAGCAGCCTCATTCAGGCTTGCAAGCGCGGCCTCCCAATCCAGCAGGCGCTGCGGCAACTCCTCTGGGTCACATTTGAGGCGGCGAGCGTGTGCCAGCCACATCCCGACGCGTTCGTCGAGGGCCTGAAAATCCGCTGGATCGAGGTCGTTGTGGCGACCGTACAAATGAAGCGTGTGAGCGGCGTCTTCAATCAATGCCTGCGCTTGTTGAAGCACGTCCACCAGTGGGGCAAATTGCGGTTCAATCTCCGTGTGCTTACCCAACAAAGCGACAGCCCTGTTGACCAAGCTGGCGGCATTGTCGTCGCCATCCTCAAGGGCGGCAGCACTCAGTTGCGCAGCATCAATCAGGGCCTGCGCGTGGGACTGCCGGTTGTGCTCGGCGTTCAATGTTTCCCACTCGCCGAGCTTCGGGGATAACTTACTCAGCTCGGAAATTTGCCATGTCAGGCGCTCGGCGTCCTGCGCCAATGTGGCTTGCCGGGCTTGTGCGTCGACATAGGCCGTTTCACTGTCTCGCCACAGTTGCCAGCGCTTGCCCAACTCGGCGGTGTCAATGCCGCCATAAGCATCAAGCAGTGCGCGTTGTGAGGCTGTCCGGCTGAGGCTCTGCCAAGCATGTTGCCCATGAATATCAACCAGTTCATCGCCGATGGCGCGCAGCTGCGTCATGGTCGCGGGCATGCCATTGATCCACGCTTTGCTGCGTCCTTGCGTGTCGATTTGGCGCCTGAGCAAGAGCGTATCAGGGGTGGCCTCACCCTCGTCAGCGTCTAAGCCGTTTTCGCGCAGCCAGCTTTGCACCGCCGGTGTGCTGTCCAGTTCAATGACGATGTCGCAGCGCGTTGCGCCATGACGAATCACGCCGGCGTCCGCGCGCTGACCAAGTGCGATTTGTACCGCATCGATCAGGATGGATTTACCCGCACCTGTCTCACCAGTCAGGGCGGTGAAGCCAGCGTCAACATCCACCTCGATGGCGTCAACAATGACGAAGTCTTTCAAAGAAATACGTCGCAAGCTCATGGTTATGCGGCGCCCTCATTCCAATGTAATTTTTTACGAAGCGTGTCGAAGTAACTCCAGCCAACGGGGTGGAGCAGGCGCAGGCCATGCTCTGCGGCATACACCTTGATACGGTCCCCTTTTTGCAGGCTGGTCAGGGACTGCATATCGAAGTTCGCCGTCGCGCCCAAGCCCCTCACAATCTCCACCACAACCTCGCACTCAAACGGCAAAACAATCGGGCGGTTTGACAGGGTGTGGGGTGCAATGGGTGCCACCACCCAGCCCGCAACGCTGGGGTGCACAATCGGGCCACCCGCCGACATGGCGTAAGCGGTTGATCCCGTTGGGGAGGCGATGATCAGACCGTCTGCCCGTTGGTTGGCCACGAAATGGTCGTTCACCTCAATGCGCAGCTCGATCATGCCACTTGCGCTGCCGCGATTAACCACGACGTCATTCAGGGCACTGGCCTCAAACACGCATTTGGCGTCTCGCCAAACTTGGGCCTGCATCATGCCTCGCAACTCTTGGTCGTAGCCCCCCTGCAGCATGGGCGGTAACACCTCGCGGTAATCTTCCAGCGCGATATCGGTGATAAACCCCACGCGGCCTTGGTTAACGCCAATCATCGGTACGCCGTACTTTGCCAGTCGCCGCCCGACGCCCAGCATCGTGCCATCGCCGCCAACGACTACTGCCAGGTCACATTGCTTGCCGATATCGTCAACATCAACGCTTGCAAAATCGGTGATCCCCGTGTTTCGAGCGGTCTCGCGCTCGATGCTGACCTCAAGCCCTTGCCCCGACAAAAAAAGCGCCAGACCATGCAGATCTTGGAGGGTGTCGGCCGCCTGAAATTTACCAATCAGCGCCACATGGTGGAACCGGTTGGGGTGCGCCAGCGGGCTGGCGTTTTTAGGGGCGGAAGCGCTAGGATTCATGGTCTGCAAATTACAACATACCCAGAGGCGGAATTCGTACAATACCCCCATGTTAGATGAGCGGTCAAAATTGTTGCTGAAGTCGTTGGTTGAGCGTTACATCGCTGACGGTCAGCCCGTGGGTTCTCGGACCCTTTCCAAGGCCAACGGCCTTGATCTCTCTCCGGCCACCATCCGCAACGTCATGAGTGACCTCGAAGAGCTGGGGCTGGTGACCAGCCCGCACACGTCCTCTGGGCGCATACCCACCTCAAAAGGTTATCGGTTGTTTGTCGATACCATGTTGAAGGTCGACCCCGACAACATCGACTTGCGTGCGGGACTACCGAAAGAGTTCAACGCTGGTCAGCCCGTCAAGGTGCTGAACAGTGCGGCGCAGCTGCTGTCAAACCTATCCCAATTCGTTGGCGTGGTCGTCGTCCCCAAGCGGAACTCAGTCTTCCGGCACATCGAATTTTTGGCGCTCTCAGAGCGCCGGGTGTTGATCATCATCGTCTCCCCGGATGGCGATGTACAAAACCGCGTGATTCACACCGCTGTTAATTACGCCCAAAGTGAGCTGGTCGAGGCGGCCAACTTCTTGAATGCCAATTACGCGGGCCTCACCATGGACGAGGTGCGTGTTCGCCTGCGGCGTGAGGTGGATTCATTGCGCCGCGAAATCGGGCAACTCATGCAAGCAGCGGTTGCAGCCAGCGACGACGCGGGTGCGGACCAAGGTGAGGTGGTGATCTCTGGCGAGCGCAACCTCTTGTCGGTCAGTGAGTTTTCAGCGGATCTCAACAACCTGCGTCGCATGTACGATTTGTTCGAGCAAAAAGCCCAGTTGATGCAACTGCTCGATGGCTCCGAACGCGCCGATGGTGTTCGCATCTTCATTGGCGGCGCAAACAAGCTGGCAAATGTTGTGTCTGCTTCGGCTCGGCCTGTTCTGTCGCAAATCGCAGCAAATCCTATTCTGCAAACCGCATCTGCGGCTGGTGCTGGTGGTGCTGGTGGTTACGTCAAAGAAACTGGCGGCGA
>JALQVQ010000293.1 GCA_023260315.1 Burkholderiaceae bacterium | reverse complement strand
AAAGAAAGAAGCCATTGAATTGTACAAGGTGTTGAACGGATGCAAGCTGACCGGTATGGTGTCATCCTCGAAGATGACGGTGTTGAACAACCTTAGAAAATTGCGCCCCATATCGGAGACATACGAGGCTGATATAAAGGATGCCATTGAGAAGTTTAAGCCAGAAGGCTTTGACGAGCTGATGAAAAAGGTTCGTGGCCATAATGATTCCGTGAACACGGGCGGTAAGCCTGTGATGTCAGGCTGGCGGATCGCACCGCTCCCGTCATTTTGGACCCAGCGCTCAAGCTGCGTCAAAACGCTGGTGTCGAACCCCCTGCCCGCTCCTTGGTATGCAAATGTCGCGTCTGTGAAGCGATCAGATACGACGACATCGCCACGCGACAGCGCCGGTTCAATCACCTGTTGTAAGTGGTCGCGGCGGGCGGCAAAAACCAGCAATGCTTCCGTGAGGGCATCCATGGGCTGGTGCAACACCAATTCACGCAAAGATTCTGCCAGCGGCGTCCCGCCCGGCTCGCGGGTTTGTGTCACAGTTCGACCTTGGGCGCGACAGCGATCAACCAGCGCGGCGATGTGGGTGGACTTGCCAGCTCCATCAATGCCTTCAAAGCTTATAAACAGGCCTTTAGCAGTCATGGGCGCTTCAAAATATATCGACGAACCGCTGCATTGTGGCCGTCGAGGTCTTCGTTGAAGGCGCTGGTACCGTCGCCTTTGGCGACGAAGTACAGTGCCTCAGTATTGGCTGGATTGACGGCAGCGCGCAAGGAAGCTTCGCTTGGCATCGAGATGGGTGATGGTGGCAGTCCGGCTCGCGTGTAGGAGTTGTAAGGCGTATCGGTTCTCAGATGGATACGGCGCAGATTGCCATCAAAGGCATCACCCAGACCGTATATGACGGTGGGGTCAGTTTGCAGTCGCATGCCAATGCGCAATCGATTGGCGAAGACGCCGGCCACCAGGCCTCTGTCTGCCTCATGGTTGGTTTCTTTCTCAATGATGCTCGCTAATGTCAACAGCTCTTCGGGGGTGTCAACTGGCGTGGTCTTGTCACGGTACTTCCAAGCGGTAGTCAGTTGCGCATCCATGCGAGCTGCCGCTTGCATCAGTACGGCCAAGTCAGCACTGTTTTTGGGGTACACATAGGTATCAGGGAAGAAGCGTCCCTCGGGGTGAACCCCCGCGCGACCGATGGCTTTCATGATGGCCGCATCACTCATTTCGCCGGTTTTTGAACGCAGATACGGCGCATCGCGCAAGGCCTTCCGCACTTGTTTAAACGTCCAGCCTTCGAGAATGGTGACCTTCCGGGTTGCCTGTTTGCCCGACGTCAGCATGTCGAGCAATTGCCGTGGGGTCGTGCCGGGGGACACTTCGTAGCTGCCGGCCTTGATGGCAGTGGCCTTTCCGCTCCAGCGGAACCACTCAAACAATAACTTCGCCGAGGTCTGAACGCCCGCCTCAACCAGGTTGCTGGCCACACGCCGCGGGGTCTCGTTCGCGGCGACTTGCACGTCCACGACCTGTTCGCCTTTCGGGATCACCAATTGAAATGGCTGGTTGACCCACCACACCGCCGCTGCCGTGGCAGTGCCCAAGAGGAGCAAACCCACAATGATTAAGCGCTTAAGCATCTGTGCCATAGCCCTCAACTATAAACAAAGGAAGATAATTAACGCCTGTCCTAACTAAAACAACCCGGTTATTTTGACCATGACATCGTTATTTGAACCCACCGCTCAACACACCCTCCTCACTGACTGGGGCGTTTTACAGGTGCAAGGAGATGACGCGACCACGTTCCTGCAAGGTCAATTGACGAATGATGTTGCCCTGATGCCCGTCGGTCAGGCCAGACTCAGCGGCTACTGCTCTGCCAAAGGCCGTTTATTGGCCAGCTTTATCGTCCTAAAACGCGAGACCAACGGGTACCACCTGCTGATGGCTCGTGACCTGTTGGCGGCAACCCAAAAGCGCCTGCAAATGTTTGTCATGCGCGCCAAGTGTCAGCTTCAAGATGTGTCCGACCAGTGGCGATTGACCGGGATTACCGGCGCTGAATCACTTGCGGATATGCCGGACTGGGGCTGTCAAGCGGCGGATGACGGCTGGATCCTCCGCTTGCCAAGCGCCGAGGTGAAACAAGCCATTTGGATTCAGCTCGCAACGGCGGCGGACCCTGCGCAGCCATCAGAGATGGCCGACGGCTGGGCTTTTCACCGCGCGCTCAGCGGTGTGGCGATGGTTACGCAGGCAACTACCGAGCACTTCGTACCGCAGATGATCAATTACGAGTCGGTTGATGGGGTCAGTTTCAAAAAGGGCTGCTACCCAGGTCAAGAGGTCGTTGCGCGCAGCCAATTTCGCGGCGCTATCAAGCGACGTGCCGCTGTCTACACCCTCGCAGACCCCAACCAGCAGCAGGTCGTCGTCGTTAAAGGCTGCTGCACCACCACCGCCAGTGTAGGGAACCAACTCGGTCACCACCATCTTACGCAGTGATGGGCTAACACCCTTCTTGCCTT
>JALQVQ010000242.1 GCA_023260315.1 Burkholderiaceae bacterium | reverse complement strand
CAGAAGTCACGCGGGAAGGTGCGCATATCAGCTCCGCCTTGAGAGGCGCGCCCCTGACGCAGTTCCGCAATCTGTCCGACTCTCAGACCAGGCTGCTGGAGGCGGCTCATCCGATCATGGCAAACAATGAGGTGATGGGCGCGGTCATCGCGACAGCGAAGGTGGCCGTGCCCTTACCGAAGCATTCCCCAATATTGGGGCAAGACGCCTCTTCGCATACGGTGACCAGCTTGTTGCTTCGCAAGATGTCTTTGATTTCGTAAAAGCGGGTGTTGGGGCTCCCTGCGCGAACACGGATCCAGTCTGGCTTTTTTAAGACTTCACCAGGCACAACTTTCACAGGGATACGAGACACCTTGTCAGCTGACTTTTGTTTTGCTGTTGCGTCGTAGGTTTTGATTTGTTCGGTCATGGTCAACTTGTGGTTGTGGGCAATGGCGACGGTTTCAAGGGGTGGCCAGAAACTGGCGCAAATAGTGGGCGAGCTTTTGCTGGATGTCAGCCAGCGGGGCGTCCACACCTATTGTATGGAGGTCGACAGTTTGCAGGCCGGCATAGCCGCAAGGGTTGATTCGCTGAAAGGGTTGCAAATCCATTTTGACGTTCAATGCCAACCCGTGATACGTGCAATGCCGAGACACTTTGATCCCCAGCGCACTGATTTTGCCAAGGCCTCGAAAGGGGTCTTCGCCTGGTTCCGCGGTGCCCAGCTTGGCGTGGTCAAAAGGGTTGTCCAGTCGAACGTAGATACCGGGTGCTGAGCGAATGCGATGGCCAACCACGTCAACGGTTGCGAGTGTTCGGATCACCGCTTCCTCGAGCTTGTAGACGTATTCTTTGACAAAGTATCCGGCGCGTTTGAGGTCGATCAGCGGGTATGCGATCAGCTGTCCGGGGCCGTGGTACGTCACCTGTCCGCCGCGATTACTGGGGACGATGGGGATGTCGCCGACATCGCGCACATGATCCGCTTTGCCAGCGAGGCCTTGCGTGAATACGGGGGGGTGCTGACAAAACCAAATCTCATCATCGGTGTCACTTTGACGCGCATCCGTGAACGCACGCATCTGGCTAAACGCCTGCGCGTAATCAATCAGTCCCAGGTCGCGCGTGTTCATGGTTCAGAGAACGACCTTGACCATCGGGTGACTTGACAGGGTTCGGTACAGCTCGTCGAGTTGTTCCCGGTTGTGTACTTGAACCACGAGTGTGACGCCTTGGTAGTTACCGCCTTTGCTGCCACGTAATTCGACAGTGGATTCGTCAAATCCCGGGTCAAATTGGCGCGCAATGTGGCAAAGTGCGGGCACGAACTCAGGTTGCGCACTACCCATGACCTTGATCGGAAAGTGGCAGGGGTAGGTAATGAGTGAGTCTTCGGGGCGAATGGTCATCTGGTGAGGGTCGTTTTGCAAAGGTCGACTCACATTATCGGTCCATA
Source organism: Burkholderiaceae bacterium (assembly GCA_023260315.1). Taxonomy (GTDB): domain Bacteria; phylum Pseudomonadota; class Gammaproteobacteria; order Burkholderiales; family Burkholderiaceae_C; genus RS62. Next base: position 3,146 of record JALQVQ010000242.1, on the reverse strand, counting down.
GGGGTGCGGCTTGGTCCAGCCCGACACCGCAAAAACAATCTGGGGGATTGCACGGACCTCGGGTTTACACGTATAATCGCGGATTAATCTGACAACGCCTGAGTGGCGGTTTGGTTTACCCAAGAATTGCTGCCAGCGTGTGAGGGCGGCATTTATTTTGTAAACCTTTCGTAATTCGGGGTATGGATAATGCGGACGCCTTCGGTATCTTCGGTTCCCAAACCAGCCAGCCCTGAACACCGGTCTGATTGGGAGGGTTCAAGTTTCGATGACGCGGCGTCCGACACGTTCCAGCCCATGTCGTCAGAGGCGGCGAAGGCTTGGCGCTCGCGGCAGCCGCGCGGCATCGTTTGGATCCTACTGGGGTATCAGGCGTTAGCGGTCTTGCTGGTGTCTGGGGTGCTTTGGGTTGCCGCTTTGATCGGGTTGACGAGTCGGTTTGGTGATTCATCACTGGCTGCCTCATTTGCCTACGGTGGGATGGCAATTGTTTTACCCGCCGCCTTGATGGCAGTGGGTTTGCAGGGTCGAATGACCCGGCGTCTGTCGACAACACCGACGGGTTCTCTGCTCGGTTTTGCGATTTGGGAAGGTTTTAAATTGTTGGCGTCGGTTGGCCTTTTGGTGGCCGCGCCTCGATTGGTAAGTGATTTAAGCTGGTTTGCCTTGTTGGCAGGCCTCCTGGTCGCGCTGAAAGTGAATTGGTTGGTGGTTGCACTGATCAAATCGCGTCAACAGCGCGTTGTTTGAGTTTTGAAGGCTACGACTTGTTATGGCATCTGAGGCGCACGCACCGACGGCTAGTGAATACATCGTTCACCATTTGCAGCATCTGCAGACGGTGAAGCAAAAGTCAATCGTCGACTTCTCTGTTTTCAACATCGACTCTATTGTTATCGCTGCAATCTTGGGTGTGATCGGCTGCTTCACGCTGTGGATGGCGGCGCGCAAAGCCACATCGGGCGTGCCAGGCCGTTTCCAGGCTGCGGTAGAAATCATGGTTGAGATGGTCGACAACCAGGCCAAAGGTGTGATCCATAACGCCGAAAGCCGCAAGATGATCGGCCCATTGGCCTTGACGGTGTTTGTCTGGATTTTCCTGATGAACTTCATGGATATGCTGCCCGTTGATTTGTTGCCCTCACTCTGGGGCATGGCGTACGAGGCGGCGGGTTACGGTACGGCGCACGACGCTTACTTGCGTGTCGTTCCAACAGCGGACCTGTCCACGACGCTGGGCCTGTCAACCTCTGTTCTTTTGATCTGTTTGTTCTACAACGTCAAAATCAAAGGCATCGGTGGTTGGGCCCACGAGTTGGTGTGCGCGCCCTTCGGCACCAGCAAGAACCCAATCTTTGCAGTCATCTTAGGTGTCGTGAACTTCGCGATGCAGATGATTGAATTCCTGGCCAAGACCGTTTCGCACGGTATGCGACTGTTCGGCAACATGTTTGCGGGCGAGTTGGTGTTTATGTTGATCGCCCTGATGGGTGGCTACTTTGCGCTCTCGACAACCGGCATCTTGTTGTTCGCAGGTCACATCATTGCGGGCACGGTGTGGACGCTGTTCCACATCTTGGTGATCGTGTTGCAGGCCTTCATCTTTATGATGTTGACCCTCATCTATACCGGTCAAGCACACGACGCGCACTGAGCGCAAGTGGCTTGCTTTGGTTATCTTGGTTTGTTGTTTTTAGTTTCTCGTTTTTTGTTCTAAGGAGTCATCATGGATAGCGTATTAGGTTTGGTTGCACTGGCTTGCGGTTTGATCGTTGGTTTGGGCGCTATGGGCGCATCAGTCGGTATCGGCATGATGGGCGGTAAGTTTTTGGAGTCTTCTGCTCGTCAACCTGAGTTGATGAACGACTTGCAAGCCAAGATGTTCATTTTGGCTGGTTTGATCGACGCGGCTTTCTTGATCGGCGTGGCTATCGCCCTGTTGTTTGCATTCGCTAACCCCTTCGTCGCTGCCTAATTGGCGCATTGCGTGCCGTAAATCAGGGCTGAAAAGCCTTGATGGCACGTGTCGTGGTTAACTTAAAAGATCAACATAGAAAGGCGTTGCGATGAACATCAATGCAACCCTGTTCGCTCAAGCAATCGTATTTGCGATCTTGGTGTGGTTCACGATGAAGTTCGTGTGGCCCCCGATTGCAAAAGCATTGGACGAGCGGGCATTGAAAATCTCTGAAGGTCTCGCTTCCGCTGAGAAAGCAAAGACTGAATTGGCCGCTGCCAACAAGCGCGTCGATGAAGAGTTGGGTAAGTCCCGTAACGAGGCTGCGACCCGTTTGGCTGACGCCGAGCGCCGCGGTCAGGCCCTCATCGAAGAAGCCAAAGCTCGCGCCAGCGAAGAGGCGGCCAAAATCATGGCCAATGCTCAGCAAGAAGCGCAAGGTTTGGTGAACAGTGCTCGCGAAGCATTGCGTGAAGAAGTCGCTCAATTGGCTGTTCAAGGCGCGCAGAAGATTCTGCGCCGTGAAGTCAAAGCGACCGATCACGCGGCGCTGCTCGCAGAGCTGAAGACGCAACTTTAATCAGCAAGGTAGAACATGGCCGAACTCGCCACCATCGCCCGCCCTTACGCTGAGGCGCTCTTCAACGTCTTGCACGCCAGCGCGTCGGATGCCTTAAATTGGCTCGACAACATCGCTGCGGTCTCTAACGACCCAGCGTTGCGCGAACTTGCAGGTAACCCAAACATCGATGCCGACAAAGTCGCCGGCGTTGTCTTGGGTGCTGTTGAGAAGCACACACCCGTTCCTGAGGCCGGGCGTAACTTTGTGCAAATGCTTGCCGAAAACGGCCGTTTGAGCGCGTTGCCCGAGATTGCGAAGCAGTTTCGAGTGCTCTCAAATGCCAAAAATGGCGTCTCTGTTGGCGTTGTTTACAGCGCCTTTGAGTTGGATGCGGCGGCATTGGCAGACTTGTCATCAGTCTTGGAGAAGCGGTTCGGCAAGCGCCTGACCCTGACACAGGCCGTGGATGAATCGTTAATCGGTGGCGTTCGCGTTGTCGTGGGTGATGAGGTGTTGGACACTTCGATCAAAGCTCGTTTAGAACAAATGCAAGTGGCCCTGACGGCGTAAGCCATCAAGCGACTAGCGGTTAAATAACTTAGGAAAGAAGGAAAGAGTCATGCAACT
>JALQVQ010000069.1 GCA_023260315.1 Burkholderiaceae bacterium | reverse complement strand
ATTTAATCGCTGACCATCGTTTTTTTTGGTGGAGGTAAGCGGGATCGAACCGCTGACCTCTTGCATGCCATGCAAGCGCTCTCCCATCTGAGCTATACCCCCTCAAAACCAGTCAGTGTCGCAAGCGGGCTTGCCACACTGTCCGAGCCCGCAAGTATAAAACATTTTTTAGACGCTTCTAAGACGAGCGACTACATTTTTTTTCTCATGCAACGCAAGCATTGCGTCAACCGATGGGGTGTTGGGTGTGCCCATCACGAGCACCCGCACAGGCATCGCCAGTTGGGGCATCTTGAGCCCATATTCAGACAACACCGCTTTCATGCTTGCACTGATCGCCTCACGTGTCCACTCAATGCCGTCAAAGTTGTCAGCCAGCGCCTTCAGAGCGGGCATCACCTCGGCAGTCACGTGCTTTTCGAGGTCAGCAGGGGCAGGATCAACCGGCTGATAAAAAGAAATAACCCAATCGGTCAACGCCACCGTTGTGTCACAACGGTCCTTGAGTAGCCCGCACATCGCGGCAAGACGCGACAGCTCCGCGTCGTCCAGATTAAGGCCGCGTGCCGCCAGCTGCGGCAACACCAGCGCGGCCAGGTCCGCGTCATGGCTGCTCTTCATGTGCTGGGCATTGACCCAACGGAGCTTTGCCTCGTCAAATTGTGCCGCGCTGCGCCCGAGATGGTCGAGATCAAACCACTCAAGAAACTGCTGACTTGAAAACACCTCGTCATCGCCGTGACTCCAGCCCAACCGCGCAAGGTAATTGATCATGGCTTCGGGCAAATAGCCCTCATCACGAAACTGCGTCACCGCCTTGGCGCCGTTGCGTTTACTCATCTTCTCACCCGCTTCATTCAGGACGGTTGGAAGGTGCGCGTAAACGGGGTGGGTGCCGCCCAGCGATTTAAAAATATTGATCTGCCGTGGCGTGTTGTTGACGTGATCGTCACCGCGAATCACGTGGGTGATGGCCATGTCCATGTCATCGACAACCACGCAAAAATTGTAGGTGGGCGTACCGTCTGGGCGGGCAATGACCAGATCGTCGAGTTCAGCATTGGCAATTTCAATGCGCCCTTTCACCTTGTCATCCCAGGCAACGACGCCATCCAACGGATTTTTAAATCGCCAAACGGGCTTCACACCCTCGGGCACCGGCGGCAACACCTTACCTGGCTCTGGACGCCAAGTACCGTCGTATCGAGGCTTCTGCTTCGCCGCCATTTGAGACTCACGCAACGCATCTAAGGCGTCCACGCTCATGTAACAGGGATACACCAACCCTTGCGCCTTCATCTGAGCAAGGACCTCGCGATACCGGTCCATCCGTTCCATTTGGTAAAACGGGCCCTCGTCGGGAGTCATACCCAGCCAAGCCATTCCCTCAAGAATGACATCCACGGATGCTTGGGTGGAACGCGCCTGATCCGTGTCCTCGATTCGCAAAATGAAATCACCCCCGGTGGAGCGTGCAAACGCCCACGGATAAAGTGCTGAACGAATATTGCCAAGGTGGATGAAGCCCGTCGGTGACGGCGCGAAGCGCGTACGAACGCGTGGTTGATTGGGTGTGGTCATCTTGGATCTATTTCAAATAACGCCCCGGCCGAAACCGGGGGGGCATGCCTAAAGGTGGCCTAATTTAAAGCTTGGAAAGCCTGCGCAAAGTCGACCTTCAAGTCATCAATGTGCTCAAGGCCGACCGAAACCCGCACCAACGCCTGGCTGATACCCGCTTGCGCACGCTGTGCCTCGGTCAGCCGTCCATGAGATGTGCTCGCGGGATGCGATGCCAATGTTTTGGTGTCGCCCAAATTGGTACAAATCTTGGCGAGCGACAACTGGTTGAGCACCTGAAAAGCCCGAGCTCGTCCCGCTTCCGATGAATCGGCGTGCAACTCAAAAGACAAGACACCACCGCCCATGCCGCTTTGCTGGCGCATCGCCAACGCATGTTGGCCGTGCGACTGCAAGCCGGGATAGAAGACACGCTTAACAGCTGGCTGCACGGAAAGCCATTCAGCCAGCACCTGCGCACTGGCAGACTGGGCACGCATGCGAACACCCAGCGTCTCAAGTCCTTTAAGAACAACCCACGCATTGAACGGGGACAGTGTCATGCCTGCGCTGCGAATCAACGGCGAGAACGACTCATCCACCAAGGCTTGCTTGGCGCACAGCGCCCCGGCCATGACGCGGCCCTGCCCGTCTAGCGACTTGGTACCGGAATGCACCACAATGTCAGCACCCAAAGCGATGGGCTTTTGCAAGATGGGTGAGGCAAAACAATTATCGACAGCCAACCAAGCACCAGCGTCGTGGGCGATCTGGCTCAAGGCAGCAATGTCGCAAAC
>JALQVQ010000024.1 GCA_023260315.1 Burkholderiaceae bacterium | reverse complement strand
AGACTCAAGGCCAACCAAAGTTTGCTGCAGCCGTGCGATGGCGTGGGGTCGGTCCGCCCATGAGACATTCAAGTCTTCGAACAGCGCATCCATCGCGGGCCGGTCGTTCAGTTGCAAGACCACGCGACCATCCATTGCCGTAACGCTGCGAGCAGGCCCGACAGGTCGACACCCTTGTGTCACACGCGAGCGAACCCGTGCCTCAGGCCCAAAAGCGAGTCCGCTCAAACCGCCCAACAACACGCCCCCTCTGGGCCGATCCAGCCCCAAATGCCGGCTGTCCTCGTAGGCGATCTGAACCGCTTCATTGCGACTCGAACTGATGCCGCCAAAAACAACGTTGTGTACGGTCCGTTGCGCGAGCTCTTCGACCAGGGCGCTCAGGTCAGGGACAGCGCCGTCGCAGTGGACCCAGGCGCTCTGCACCGGCCATCCCAAAGCCGCATCACCTGAGGGCGCCAGCGGGGACACGCCACTGAAGACCTGCACCTGCTCGGTGGGGATGTCACACAACATGAGGGCCATGGCAGGCTCGTCCATGTACTCGACGCCTGTTGCCAAAATGCCAATACCGACGCTGCCAACCCATCGCTGAACAAAGGGTAACTCGGTGTGTAGGTAACGCAACAAATCGTTGGCGTGCGCGGCATACGCGTCGGTAAAGTAAACGAAGCCGAGCGCGATATCCTCATCGGCCGTCTTGTTGTGCGGCGGCGAACTGAGTTGCGCGCGCAACTGCGTCACCACCAATGCGGCGGCCATGGCCCACTGGGGATGAGCGGCGTGCGCGTGGACAAATGGCGTCATGCTTTACGTGTTGCGCTTGCGCGTTTTGACGGCAGTCGACTTTGCGCTTGGCTTGACTGCGGGCTTTTTTGCGCGTTTCGCGGTCGCCTTTGGTGCCTTTTTGGCCGGTGTTGGCGTCACATTTTGCGCTGCGGCTTTCATGAGCGCTTCGGCTTGCTCGCTGGCTTTCGCAATGTCGTTGGCGGCATTCTGGGCAATGGATTGGAACTGTTGGCTCAGCGCTCCCCACCATTGCATCGGGTCAACCGCTTGCGCCTTGTCGGCCTGTGTGGTGTCTGCCGTGGCGGGCTCGGCTGGTTTTGCGGACGCGCCCGTCTGCCATTGGCGCCACAGGTCTGTGGGATTGGCTTGCATGGCTTTCACCGCATCCTCCATCCCCATATCCATGTTTTTGAGCGTGGAGAGCGTCATCTTTTGCACCTCAAGTGCTTGGATCGTCGCCGCCAGCGCGCGGGCGTTTTGATCCAGCCAAAATTGCACCGACTTCAGATCGTTAATTCGCTTTTCCAACTCTTCGACGTCAAACGTGGGGGCAACCCATGCGGCCATTCCTGGCATCGCCTGGGATGCAGCGCCGGCCGTTGGACCAGCGCCTGCCGATTGCGCCCATGACGCGGCCTGCTCGCCTAAATTCTTGATGAAGTCAAAGCCTGGTACGAAAGCAGTAAAGCCTGATGGGTTGGACATGGTGTCTCCGGTTTTGAGCCCACACGGTTATGCGCTCATCGACCCGAATGGTAAAACAGAAGTGCCGAGGCGTCTCTTAGGTGCGTCCCTTAACCGACGACCTTCACGTATGCTTCACGCATGGACACGCCCACCCCGCATTCGTCACCCCCGCTGCGCGCCTGGCAAGTGTGGCTTGGCGGGATCGCCTCGCTCATTCTCACAGTTGGCATGGCCCGTTTTGCCTACACACCCATGCTCCCTGTGATGCAAGCGGAGGCCGGTCTGAGCATCACGGCCGGCGGCTGGCTCGCCACCCTCAACTATGTGGGTTACATGCTGGGTGCCTTGCTGGTGGCGCGCATTGAAAGCCCGCTTTGGCGGCACCGGCTTTACAGTGCGGGCTTGTGGCTTGCGGTTCTGGGAACGGCAGGCATGGCGCTATCTGACCACGTGATTTGGTGGGCGCTGATTCGATTTCTAGGCGGGATCAGCGGCGCTGCGGGCATGCTGTTGGGAACCGGTCTCGTCCTCAATTGGTTGATGAAATCTGGCAAACGTGCGGAGCTTGGCGCGCACTTTATGGGCGTGGGGTTGGGTATTGTGGTGTCCGCTTTGGCCGCCGCTTGGTTTCAAACACACGCATGGACATGGGGTGGCCGCTGGTGGGGGTTCGGTCTGATCGCCGCCCTTTGTGCGGTCGTGGCCTGGCGCTGGCGCCCCCCGGTACCTGACGCACCGGCAGCGCAGCAGCAACGGGCGACGCCGCCAAGGCCATGGCTGTGGCTCATGTTGGCCGCTTATTTTTGCGCGGGGGTCGGGTTCGTGGTGAGCGCGACCTTCACGGTGGCCATCATCGAGGCCGTCCCCAATTTAACGGGTTTTGGCGCCTGGGCATGGTTAATTTGCGGCCTTGCCGCCACCCCTTCGGTCTACCTTTGGGATCGCGTTGCACGGCGTTTTGGTGAGTTGCCCGCGCTGATCGCGGCATACACCTGCCAAATCAGCAGCGTTGCGTTACCGGCTTTATCGGATCACTGGTTGGCCGCGCTTTGTGCGGCGGCTTTGTTTGGCGGGACCGCCATCGGGATCGTGAGCATGACGCTGGCGTTTGTGGGTAAACGCGCGCCACAAAATCCGGGGAAAGCCATGGCCCAACTCACTTTGGGGTACGGCGCCGCACAGATTGCAGGGCCTGCACTGACGGCCTATGCCGTTGATGCCACCGGCAGTTATCATGGCGCGCTGTGGATGACCTCGGCGATCTTGGTTGTCGGTATTTTGTGTTTAAGTCGACTCCAAAGAGCCTATTTCCAAGCTGCACCGACAACGCCTCGCTGACGGACGTCGCCCAACCGTTTTTCATCTCGATTTTTCTGCCACGCCATGCAAGCTCTGTTTCATCTCGCCTTCAACGTCACCGACCTCGACACCGCGCGCCGTTTTTATGGCGGCACCCTCGGCTGCGTGGAGGGCCGATCAACCGATACATGGGTGGACTTTTCCTTTTTTCAGCACCAGTTGTCGCTGCACCTTGGGGAGCCATTTAAGACGGCAAACACAGGGCACGTTGGGGAGCACTTGGTACCCATGCCACACTTTGGCTTGATTCTGGCGCTCGACGATTGGCAGGCGCTCAGCCAGCGTTTGACACAAGCCGGCGTGTCATTTGTCATCCCACCGAGTCACCGCTTTGCGGGACAACCCGGTGAGCAATGGACGATGTTTTTCTTAGACCCGTTTGGCAACCCCATCGAGGTCAAAGGATTTCGAAGTCTCGAAACAGTCTTCAAAGCGGCGTGACCACTTGGTCGATGGCGCCAAAGATACTTTGGCCATCGCGCCCCTTCATCTCGATGCGGATGGTGTCACCAAACGCCATGAAATCGGTTGTCGGCGCGCCATTTTCGATGGTTTCGATGCAGCGCTTCTCCGCGATGCAGCTGTAGCCATTCGCCCAGTCTTTGTTGCTAACGGTGCCGCTGCCAATCACGCTACCGGCCCGGACACGGCGGGTCTTTGCGAGATGGGCGATCAGTTGACCGAAATGGAAGGTCATCTCAGGCCCGGCCTCACATAAACCGACACGCCGGCCATTCCAGACGCTTTGAAGCACACCCGCCAGTCGCCCGCCCTGCCAAAGATCACCCACCTCATCCAATGTGACGGCAACCGGACTGAAGGCCGTGGCGGGTTTGCTTTGTACAAAACCAAACCCTTTGGCAAGCTCGTCAGGAATCAGGTTGCGCAAACTGACGTCGTTTGCAAGCATGACCAAACGTATGCTCTCCAAGGCTTCCTCGGGGGTGGCTTGCATTGCAACATCGCCGGTAATGACCGCGATCTCGGATTCAAAATCGATGCCATACGCCGTGTCCGGGACGACGATCGGATCGCGCGGACCGGCAAAGTCGTCACTGCCCCCTTGGTACATCAAAGGGTCGGTGTAGAAGGATTCAGGAACCGTCGCGTTTCGGGCGCGGCGGACGAGTTCAACATGGTTCAAGTAGGCCGACCCATCGGCCCACTGGAAGGCCCGAGGCAGCGGCGCCATGCACTGTGCGGTATCGAATGCAAACGCATGGCGAGCACGGCCTTGGTTCAGGGCAACCGACACGTCTTCGAGTTGAGGAGAAATGAATGCCCAGTCATCCAAGGCCTGCTGCAAGGTGTTGGCGATACCGGTGGCGTAGTGGGCTTGCGACAAATCTTTCGAGACGACAACAAGTTGCCCATCGCGCGATCCATCTTTAAGGGTGGCTAATTTCATGGTGGATGCTCCGGCAGCGATACATGACACCGAATGGGTCACGGATTACGATTAGTAAAAATAATTTACGAATATACAACCGCCTGCTATTCTAAAAGACCCTCAGAGTTTACTTTCACCACGCCCACTCTGCGCCCAGAGCCATGCCCCGCATCACCACACCCCACCACGATGTCGTCGGCGATACAGCCGACTTAGCAGGACGCGCGGGTATCCAATCGGTAGAGGTGGGATTCACGCTTTTAAGTGCACTGGCACAGAGCGCTTGCCCCATGATGTTGCGCGACTTGGCGCACGCAGCAAACATGAGCCCAGCCAAAGCGCACCGGTATTTGGTGAGTTTCCAACGCCTCGGGCTAGTCGCCCAAGACGCGCTCAGTAACCGCTACGACCTTGGTCCCAGCAGTCTGCGAATTGGCCTCGCAAGCCTCTCACGCTGCGACCCTGTGCGCATGGCAAGAAACGCGATCGCGGACTGGTCAACACGCATCGGGCACACCATGGCCTTGGCAGTCTGGGGCAATCAGGGACCCACGATGGTCCACTGGCACGACGGCAGTGCGGCAGCGGCCGCTAAATTGCGTCTCGGTGATGTGATGCCGCTGCTCAGTTCGGCAACAGGGCGTTGCTTCGTCAGCTTCATGGCGCCAACCCATCCCGATCGGCCTGCCTGCGATCGCATGCTGCAACAAGCACTTGCTGTGACGCAGCAAAAGAGCGCGGACGCCATCATCAAAGAATCACGGCGTCACGGCGTTGCACGCGTGGTTGACACGCTGATCCCTGGAATTGCTGGCTTCTGTGCGCCAGTTTTTGACAGCCAGGGGCAATTGGTTATGGGCATTGTGACGTTGGGTGCAACAGGTGCGTTCGACGCTTCGTGGACGGGCCCAACCGCGCGACAGTTGCAGACCTTCGCCAGCCAGTTGAGCCAGGATCTCGGTTGCCCTGACACACCGGCGTAACCCCGCGCTCGGCGATAAGATGTCGACATGCAGACACGCCGACAACTGATCCAATGGGTGGCCACCGCTGGTTCCTTATGCCTGTCGCCATGGGCTGGGAGTCAAACGGCTCCCAGCCGCGCGCTGCTCGATAGCCGCCGCCTGCGTTACACGGTTAGCGGCAAAAAAAGCGGCATCCAATACAGCGCCAATGCAACCCTCGATTGGCGGCGTAACGCCACCCGCTATGAAGCCACTTGGTCGGCGTCCCTGCTGTTTGTTTTCAAACGAAAACAAACCAGTAGTGGCTCGATAGCCAACGAAAAAATCACACCGCAGCGATTTGTCGACGAAGGCAAACGCATCCGCGAAGCGTCACTGGACCCAAAGGCGCAACAGGTGCGTTACACGGAAGCCGGGCCCGCCGCCTGGGTTCCCGGCATGCAAGACCGTGTGAGCCTATTTTTTACATTGCCAAGCCTGATCACAGCCGCGCAACGCGAAGGCCGCACGCGCATCGACATGCCTGTAACAGGCGCCAATGGGCGCGCCGATTGGGAGATGGACATCGGCAAGCCAGAGACGGTGACGACGCCCGCGGGAACCTGGCTGGCAACACCGGTGAAACGCCGTGTCGCTGCGGCGGACACGGCGGCAACCCTTTGGTATGCGGGTGATCACAACTTAATTCCTGTTCGGATTTTGATGACAGAGCCTGATGGCACTTTTCTTGACCAGCGTCTGGATGGACAAATGCCCTTGCCCAATCTGCCCTGACGAGGCTCTTGATATTCGAAGCGAAAACCCCAAGTAGTGGACGTGATACCAAACAACACGACGTCGCATCGAAAATACGGCTATATTGAAACAACAGCGACGTTGCTTCAAAGAGGAGAACCCGAATGAACATGCTTTACGACTCAGAAACGTTCTCTGTTTTACACATCTTGGCCAACCAAGCGGACGACGCCGACGCAGAGGGCAACCCCGTTGACGCGATCACCGGAGAAAGTCTGCAGTTGATTCGCCACGGCTTTGAAATTGTCGATAAGCGGACCGGCAAAGAGCTCTATCTGGATGGTTCTTGGGCTGAATATTTCCAAGCACAGATCAACGCATGGCAGCGCACTGCACCCACACAAGAAGAAGTTGAAACCTTATTGGACAGTTACGCCTGTCTTGCGCAAACACCCGTGGTTGTTCACTGAGGTCGCGGTGGCACACACCGGACGTTGTGCGGCTTGGGCCGCTGCGCTGGCGACGCTGGTCGCCCTCGGCGGCTGCGCAGCCCCGCCCGCTCAGCTCAGTGACTTGCAGCGCATCACGCTGCCCGATGTGCGCCAGCAGGACGCACAAGCCATGGCCCACGTTGTGATGTTGGGCGAGCAGCAC
>JALQVQ010000269.1 GCA_023260315.1 Burkholderiaceae bacterium | reverse complement strand
TTCCCACCATGGGATTGGTCATCATGGGCGAGAGCAAACAGTCCATTTCCGACCCTTTCATACTCAGCCTGGTCGGGCATATTGCAGACGCACTCGATGAGCTCGACATGAACATGTTGATCACGCGCGTCACCCCCGATCGCGCGAAAAATTTTGCGGCGCTCTACGAAACAGGCCAAGTCGCGGGCTTGCTGATCATTGGTCAATTAACCAACCACAGCCAACTCAACGAGCTGTATGACCGCGGTACGCCAATGGTCGTATGGGGCGCGCGCATGCCAGACAGTCACTACCCCGTGGTCGGCGGCGATAACTTCCAAGGCGGCAAGCTTGCGGGTCAGCACTTGGTGCAAGCCGGCTGCAAACGCGTCGCGTTCTTAGGGGATATCAAACACCCCGAGGTCCAACTGCGTCATGCCGGTTTCGTCAGGGCCTTGACCGATGCTGGGCAGTCCTTTGACCCGCGCCTCCACATGCCGCTGCTGTTTGGCGACACGGCTCTGCGTGCCGCCATCGGTCAGTGGATCGACCAAAAAATCGAATTTGACGGTGTCTTTGCCACCAGCGATGTGGCCGCCCTCACGATCATCGCGGCGCTACAGGAGCGTGGGCTGAAAGTCCCCCGCGATGTCAAAGTCGTGGGCTACGACGACATTCCCCTATCGACCCACATCCACCCAACGCTCACGTCAATTCGGCAACCTACCGAACTAGCGGGACGCGCGATGGTCACGTTGATGCGACAGCGGTTGCAAAACACCGACGTCAACTCCATCACCCTGCCAACGACGCTCGTGGCTCGCGAAAGCACCCTCCTCTAAAATTAGTACTATAAAATTACTTATAAGGGTTTTTCCTAATTTGCAATCGATTGCAATTTAAATTTAATCACAAATGTCGGCGAAGACCAATCCGTTCATCGCCGAAGCACCCAACCCTTACTGGAGACATCCATGACCTTCAAATTGAAATCTGCCGTCTTGGCAGCCATCGCGCCCATCGCCCTTATGGCCAGCGCACAGGCCGCAACCATCACCATTTCTTGTGGCTCTGTCGGCCAAGACTTTGAGTTCTGCAAGAAGCACACATCCGAGTGGGCAGCCAAAACGGGTAACGAAGTCAAACTCTTCACCATCCCCAATTCAACGACTGACATCCTGGCGCTGTTCCGCCAGATGTTCGCCGCCAAATCGACCGATCTCGACGTGATCAACGTCGACGTCGTGTGGCCTGGCGTGATCAAGGATCACCTGGTTGATCTGTCGAAGTACAGCAACGGCGCGGAGAAAAACCACTTCCCCGCCATCGTGAAAAACAACACCGTTGACGGCAAACTGCTGGCCATGCCCTGGTTCACCGATGCTGGCTTGCTCTACTACCGCAAAGACTTGCTCGCGAAGTACAACGCCAAAGCCCCCGCCACTTGGGAAGAGTTAGCCGTTGTCGCCAAGAAGATCCAGGACGGCGAGCGCGCTGCGGGCAACAATGATTTCCAAGGCTTCGTATTTCAAGCAAAGGCCTACGAGGGCTTGACCTGTGATGCGGTTGAATGGTTGACCAGCTACAACGGCGGCAACATCGTAGATGCAGACGGCAAAATCACCGTCAACAACCCTGGTGCGGTCAAGGCCCTCAAAACAGCGGCGTCTTGGGTTGGCACCATCGCACCCCAGGGCGTGCTGAACTACGCTGAGGAAGAGGCACGTGGCGTGTTCCAAAACGGTAACGCCGCCTTCATGCGCAACTGGCCTTACGCCTGGTCGCTTGGTAACGGTAAAGACAGCAAAATCGCCGGCAAGATTGGTGTCTCTGCTCTGCCTAAAGGCGGCGCTGACGGCAAGAACGCCGCCACATTGGGTGGCTGGCAGTTGGCGGTTTCAAAGTACTCAAAGAACCAAGAGGCAGCCGCATCTTTGGTGATGTACATGACCAGCCCTGAAGTCCAGAAAGAGCGCGCCATTAAAGGGTCTTACAACCCGACCATCGCATCGCTCTACACCGACAAAGACGTGTTGGCCGCGAACCCATTCTTCGGTAGCTTGTAGGACGTGTTCACCAACGCGGTACCGCGTCCCGCCACAGCCACAGGCCTGAAGTACCCCGAAGTGTCAGCTGCATTCTGGAACGCCACCCACGACGTACTGTCAGGCAAAACCAGTGCAGAAGACAGCTTGAAGAAGCTTGAAGGCAAGCTCAACCAAGTCCGTCGCGGTAAGACCTGGTAAATCATCGCTTAAGCGAACGGCCCGAGCAACACAATGAACCCCAAAACCAAAACCGCTTGGCTTTACTTATCGCCAATGCTGTTGGTCCTGATTGTGGTTGCGTTGTGGCCGCTCGGGCGAACCATTTGGTTCAGCCTGACCGATGCCAACATCAACGATCTCGATGCAGCAAAGTTTGTTGGCCTCGAAAACTACTTCGGCGAATACGGGCTGTTCGCCAACCCCAATTACACCGATGGCTTTTGGGAAAGCGATTGGGGTATTTCCATCATCAACACCCTCAAGTTTTCTGTCGTCTCCGTCACGATAGAAACCTTGTTGGGTCTTGGTGTCGCGTTGTTACTCAACCAAGAATTCAAAGGACGTGCTTGGGTCCGTGCAGCCGTCTTGGTGCCATGGGCGATACCGACCATCGTCTCCGCAAAAATGTGGGGGTGGATGTTGCACGACCAATTCGGCGTCATCAACCAATGGCTTTACGACCTCGGCCTCGTCGCACAGAAAGTGGCGTGGACTGCAGACCCTGACTTCGCCTTGTGGACAGTCGTCGCTGTCGACGTCTGGAAAACCACGCCCTTCATGGCGCTGCTGATATTGGCTGCGCTACAAGTGCTACCCAAAGATTGCTATGAAGCCGCCCGCGTTGACGGCGTTCACCCCTTGCGCTTGTTTTGGCGCGTCACGCTGCCACTGATTAAACCGGCTTTGATGGTGGCGGTTATTTTCCGTTTGCTTGACGCGTTGCGGATTTTCGACCTCATCTACGTCCTGACCTCGAACAGCAACAGCACCATCAGCATGTCTGGATTTGTACGCCGCGAAATGGTTGACAACGGCTACATGGGCTATGGCTCGGCGGCCTCCACCGCCCTGTTCTTAATCATCGGCCTGTGCACGGTTGCCTACATCCGCATCGGGCGCATGAAATTGGGAGAAGACTGATGCATCGCAGTCGCTTCGCAACCTTCTCGATCTACGCGCTGGCCGCATTGGTTGTCGTGGTGTCGGTGTTTCCGTTTGTGTATGCCATCTCAACGTCTTTCAAGAGTGGCTCAGCGCTGTTTGACCCCAGCTTACTGCCCAGCAGCGTCTCACTGAAAAACTACATCTCTCTGTTTACCCTCGCCGAGCAACCCTTCGGTCGCCACATCCTGAACTCGATCATGGTGTCCGTCTTGGTGGTGGCCCTGTCATTACTCGTTGGTGTGAGCGCCGCCTATGCCTTGGGGCGCATCAGCTTCAAGGGGCGCGGCTTGCTGCTCACCACGGTGTTGGCTGTCTCGATGTTTCCGCAGGTCGCGGTGTTGGCGGGCATGTTCGAGCTCATCCGCGCATTGGGCATCTATAACAAGGCGCTGGGCTTGGTGCTGCCCTACATGATCTTCACCCTGCCATTCACGGTATGGGTGCTGACCACCTTTATGAAGCAGTTACCCAAGGAGCTCGAAGAGGCCGCCATCATGGACGGTTGCGGCCCCTTCCGCATCATCAAGGATGTGTTCATGCCACTGTTGTGGCCCGCGTTGGTATCAACTGGATTATTGGCATTCATTGCCGCGTGGAACGAGTTTTTGTTTGCACTCACATTTGTGCTCGACAACAACGAGCGCACCGTACCGGTCTCTATTTCACTGATTTCTGGTGCCAGCAAATACGACATTCCGTGGGGCAACATCATGGCCGCCTCGGTGCTCGTGACACTGCCATTGGTTCTTCTCGTTCTCCTCTTTCAGAAAAAAATCGTGTCTGGCCTCACGGCTGGCGCTGTTAAAGGTGTTGCTGATCCAAATACTGTCAGCGTGGCGGCGACAAGCAATAACACTATTCCGTAGCCACAATCTAAATTTTGTAAAATCTTATACAAAACCAGCCCCACAGAACACCCCCCGG
>JALQVQ010000268.1 GCA_023260315.1 Burkholderiaceae bacterium | reverse complement strand
TGTTCAAGGACATGTGTTTTACGTGCATATTTACCAATTGGCTGGGTCGTCAGAGTCGCCGTCGCCCTTCGTGGTTTCCGAGGGGGCCCCAAAGAGCGGCTGCGTGTCCCGCTCGCGTTGCTTCAGGAAAAAAGCGCGAGTGAAACTGTATTTATCGAGCGCGATGGACGTCAGTGTATTGGTTGCATCCAACAAGCCTGCGCGGGTATCGACAACACCGGCAACCGTCAGTGCGTTACGGGTGCCTTTGTCATCGAGGTTCGCAATCACAGGATTACCGCCAACGGCAACCAACCCGACGGTATCACGCACGGTTGAGGGGCCGAGCAAAGGCAGAACAACGTAAGGTCCCATGGGGGCGCCCCAGCGACCCAGCGTTTGCCCCAAATCATGCTTGCTGCGAGGCACGCCCATTGGCGTTGCCCAATCGATTAAGCCCCAAACGCCAACGGTTGAATTGACGACCACACGAACGCCGTTGTTGATGGTCTCTTTCGGCCGCAACTGGAGCAGGGCGTTCACGGTCGACCACGCGTCCTGGATGTTGTTAAAAAAGTTACGAACGCCTGTTTGAACCACGTCAGGGGTGTGTTTGACATAGCCTTCAGCCACGGGTTTCACGACGGCTTGGTCCAGGCCATCGTTGAAGGCGAAGATTTGCCGGTTCATGGGCTCCAGCGGATCTTGCGCGTTCGCCTGCGGACCGGAGGCGCAACCCGTAAGCCCGAAAACCGCTATCAAGCCTATCAAAATAAAAAGTTTCTGTGGGCGCATGCTCACATCATAAAGGTTGCGGTTGGGCGGCCGTTGCTTATTTGTCTCGGTTTGCCGGGTCTGGCTTAGCCGCTTGATTGAATAAAAATTGACTAATTAAGTTCTCGAGAACCACTGCGGACTGCGTCTCGCCGATCACATCGCCAGACTTTAAAGCACTTTCCTCATATCCGGCCTGAATACCAATGTATTGCTCGCCCAGCAAGCCGCTGGTGAGGATCTTCAACGAGCTGTCCTTCGGGAATGCATAGGCGCTGTCCATGGCCAGGGTCACATCGGCCTGGAATCGCTCGGGGTCTAAGGCCACGGCCTTCACCCGGCCAACAACCACGCCGGCGCTCTTGACGGCTGCGTTGACTTTGAGGCCGCCAATGTTGTCGAAACGGGCGCGGACATCGTAGGTTGGCTGAAAGTTCACCTGAAGAAGATTGGCTGATTTCAGAGCCATGAATAGCAGAGCGAAAACGCCCACGAGCACAAACAAGCCCACCCAAACGTCATTTCTATTTTTTTGCATATCTGTCGTCCTCAACCGAGTGCGTCTAAATGCTGAACATCAACGCCGTTAACAAAAAGTCCAAGCCTAAAACCATCAGCGATGCGACCACAACTGTTCGCGTGGTCGCCCTTGAGACGCCCTCAGGTGTCGGTGAGGCGGTGTAGCCCTGCAAAACCGCCATGAAGGTGACGGCAAAACCAAACACCACACTTTTGATAACGCCGTTTCCAATGTCGGCCCAAACATCGACGCCGCCCTGCATTTGACCCCAAAATGAACCAGGGTCAATGCCAATCATGACCACGCCAACCAACCACCCCCCGACAATGCCCACGGCACTGAAGACAGCCGCCAATACCGGCATCGCAACGACGCCTGCAATAAACCGCGGCGCCAAAATGCGGCGCACGGGATCAACGGCCATGATTTCCATGGCAACCAGCTGCTCGCCGGCTCGCATCAACCCAATTTCTGCGGTCAAGGCTGTGCCGGCCCGACCCGCAAACAACAACGCCGTCACGACCGGCCCCAACTCACGCACCAAACTCAAGGCCACCAACAGGCCAAGCGCCTCCGAAGAGCCGTAGCGCTGCAGGGTGTAATAGCCTTGCAGGCCCAGCACAAAGCCGACGAATAAGCCTGAAACCGTGATGATGGATAGCGAGTGATTGCCGAGGAAGTGAATTTGGTCGCGAATCAGTCCAAAGCGACGAGCGGCCGACGGGGCAAGCCAAAGCAAGCGTCCGAAAAGGCGCGCGGCATAGCCCATAGCGGCCAGCTGCCGGCGTGTTGCAGCCCCAACGGCTGCGAAGACATTCAGGATGCTCATGGCGACCCCTCGCCCAAAAAGTCGGTTTTGAGGCCTGGAGCGGGGTAATGAAAGCGAACCGGGCCGTCAGCCTCACCACCGATGAATTGCTGGATCAACGGATCGCTCGATGCGCGAACTTCGGCAGGCGTGCCTTGGATTGCCACCTTTGCGTTGGCCAAGATCACCACGTGATCAGCAATACCAAGGGTCTCTTCGACGTCGTGCGACACCAGAACCGACGTCATACCCAACGCGTCATTCAGGCCCCTAATCAGCTGCGCAGCCGTCCCTAGCGAGATCGGATCCAAGCCGGCGAAGGGCTCGTCATACATCATCAGCTCTGGGTCAAGCGCGATGGCACGAGCCAAAGCGACGCGCCGCGCCATACCGCCCGAGACTTCGCTGGGCATCAGGTCTCTCGCCCCTCTTAAACCCACTGCATTCAGTTTCATCAGGACGATGTCTCTGATCATCGCTTCGGGCAAATCGGTATGCTCGCGCAGGGGAAACGCCACGTTATCAAATACCGACATGTCGGTAAACAACGCCCCAAACTGAAACAACATCCCCATGCGCCGCCGTAAGGCGTAAAGGGCCGTGTGATCCAAACGGTCGACGGATTGACCAAACACGTCAACGCTTCCGCGCTGGGGTCTGAACTGGCCACTCAACAACCGAAGTACCGTGGTTTTTCCGCCACCAGAGGCGCCCATGAGCGCCGTGATCTTGCCCTGCGGAATCTGAATGGTGACATCGTCAAGAATCAGACGCGAG
>JALQVQ010000262.1 GCA_023260315.1 Burkholderiaceae bacterium | reverse complement strand
TTAGCTTGGTGATTTGCTTCATGCCCGGCTCTAAAGCGCGTTTAGGCAATATCGCGAAGCCCGAGTTCACCACCTTCCAGTGGGGCGCCATGATCATGTGTACCTTGTTGGCAGGCGGCGGTGTTTTCTGGGCCGCTGGCGAGCCCATGGCTCACTTCATCTCATCACCACCTCTATTTGGTGCTGAGGGTAAGAGTGCCGCAGCCGCATGGCCCGCGCTCGCACAGTCTTACATGCACTGGGGCTTCTTGGCATGGGCGATTTTGGGCTCATTGGGCGCCATCATGCTGATGTACTACCACTACGAAAAGGGACTGCCGCTCGCACCACGCACCCTGCTGTACCCCGTGTTTGGTGACAAGGCCATCAATGGTGTGATCGGTACCATCGCCGATGCGGCCTGCGTGATCGCGGTTGTTGCAGGCACGGTGGGTCCGATTGGCTTCTTGGGCTTACAAATTTCATTCGGCTTGAATGCGCTGTTTGGTATCCCCAATGAATTCGCCACACAAGCAATCGTCATTTTGGTCTTGGTAGCGATCTATACGCTGTCAGCCGTGAGCGGCATCACAAAGGGCATTCAGGCGATGAGTACCGCCAACATCTGGCTGGCCGGCATCTTGATGGCTTACATGTTAATTGCAGGTCCAACGGCTTTCATCTTCGAAGGCTTCTTCAAAGGCTTGGGCGTTTACTTCACCAACTTCTTCCCGATGGCCATGTACCGTGGCGACGCAGCGGTGTTCGGTGAGCCAGGCTGGTTGGGCTGGTGGACGGTGTTCTTCTGGGGATGGTTCTTGGGTTACGGTCCACTGATGGCGGTCTTCGTCGCACGCGTCAGCCGTGGTCGCTCTATCCGCGGCATCATCCTGCTGCTATCTGTGGTGGCACCGTTGGTCACGAACTTCTGGTTCACGATCGTGGGTGGCACCGGTATCGCAATGGAATTGGCACAGGCAGGTTCTGTTTCGGCTGCTTTCGAGGGTTTCAATTTACCTGCGGCGTTGCTGGCGATTACGCAGAACTTGCCAATGGGCTTCTTGGTCTCTATCCTATTCATGATTTTGACGTTCATCTTCGTTGCCACCACAGGTGACTCGATGACTTATGTGATCGCCAAAACCATGTCAAATGATGAAGAACCCGCAACATCTGTGCGCGCCTTCTGGGCGATTGCAATGGGTGTCACAGCCATCATCTTGGTGTCGTTAGGCTCTAACGGCGTCGGTAAATTGCAGAGCTTTATTGTGATTACTGCTGTCCCCGTTTCGCTCGTTTTGCTGCCCTCCCTGTGGGATGCATTCCGCATTGCGCGCCTCAAGGGCACCGAGCAGGCATAACGCACATGTCACTTCACTCAACCCCATCCGATTCAAGCCTGACCCCTGCGGCGGTGGCATTACGACCACCCTCGCAGGTGATGCGCCTGGCTCGAATGGGGGCGTCACACCGCACACGACTCAGCTTTCTGCGCGCCCTGTTGCGCCGTATTGAAACGGAGCGTTGGCGGTTTGAGCGGCGCGAATGGACCCTTGACGACCAGGGTGTGGGGCACGCGGTTTACACCGTTCACACACCATCACGCGCCTACAGTTTGGTGGCTTTTTCTCACGATTTACCCGATGAGATGCGGTCAGACCGCGTGATCGCGACGGCATGGGATGCCACGTTCACGCTGTTTGACGGCATACCATCCACACAAGATTTAGAACGCTTGGGCGCGAATGTGCCCAAGCAAGAGATGGGGCGCATCAGCGACCGCGAGCTAACGCTGGCACGTGCCAACCGCTCCGTCAGGCTCTGGGATGCCGTCATCGCCGCGTTGGCGAGCGGCCAACAACCCGAAATGAAAGCGGTCGCAGAGGTGGGATACCTCATGCGCACGACGGCTGTTTATGGCTCTGGCAAGTTCGGTGCTGCCGATCGCCATCACACCGCGTGGCGTGATGAGCTGGCTGGCCCCTTCCGAGCCGAGATGCTGACCGTTTGGCTGATTCGTCAATTCACATTTGATTGCGTCAACCACCTCGCCAAAGCGCATGGCGGCGCGCGCGCCGTCGCCTTGAGTCCTGAAAATGCCAGACGCATTGGCGTGGGTAACTCAACAGGGTTGGGCATGGCGCCGTTCTTGCTGAACCACCCCGCGTTGTTGCATCAGTGGATTCAGTGCCGTGAGACGGCACTCGCGCAGGTCCGGTCAGTCCCTGCGGCGACCCCGGAGCAGGTGGCCTGCTTTAAAGGCGAGCTCCTTAAAGCCAGTCGCAATGCCGCTGAGTGGCAGAGTGCGCATCCTTTGCAAGTGCAACGCCTCGGCATGCTACGCGCCGACATGGCCCAGCTAGAGATCGCTGTTGACGCATTTGACTTTAAACAGCCAAATCCTTGGAACGCGCTTTTTACATGGGGTGAAACCCATATGAGCGCAGAGGGACAAGAACAATTGGTTGGACTTTTGCTGGAGCCCTTCGGTGATCTGGTCGATGCCTTGGCTGACAAAATGGGCATTGATGAGACGGGGAGCTTCAACATTAACGGTGAAATGCCTCTCGCCCACCTCGTGGCTTTGCTTCACGACAATTACCAATGGGTCGACCAAATCAGCTACAGCACCGAAGCATCTGAGGCACGGTTTTGGTATGTGTCCGAAGAAAAATTAGAGCCTCGCTTGGGCGACCGCTTTGAAGAAGATGGCGCAAGCCTTGAGCTGCCGCTCTGTACCGCAAAGCACATCAAAGCATTGCAGGCCGATTTAATCGCCACAACACACGAGCGCGTGGCTGACTTTTTATTGGCCCACCCTGAGCACCGACTGGCGGTGCGCCGCATTCAAATTTGTGCGGCACATCCATACGCTGAGATTCAAGACAACCTTGTGGGCGAGGACATGCTGCCCATTGACTTGCTCCGCTGTAAGTTGGCATTTTTTGGGGCAACCAAATTTGATCCCCGCAGTGACCGTTGGGTCCGCATCAGCCTGTACCAAGACGCCCCACTGCCGGCCGATATCTGCGAGCGCACGGAGACGGTCAGCGCGCCGCATCCAAACGACCCAGCACAGGATCGTCCCAACGCGCCCTTGCGTTATTCACTCGCTGAGATCGAAGCGATGGGTAAACGTGCAGCCCGCGGTGGCGGCTTGAGTTGGGGCCTGGCTGAGGAAGCTGGCAAAGCGGTGCGCTGGTTGCATGCGCACCACCAAGATGGCGTCGGCGCCCTGAATGCCCTGCTTCAATCCAACGATGGCATCAGCTTTAGCGAGCTTTGTCCGCAATTGCGAGATGGCACATGGGCAGCAAGCTCAGGAACGCTGTGCCCGCTGATCGCGGGGGCAACCGTGCTCGACCACGCCTCCCTTGACGATCAATGGCCGCTGACCCTTCAGCGAATCCGCACCCCTTTGCTGCTCGTGCCCTTTGTGGCGCGGGCGGCTCTTTTATCGGGTGTGCCCCTCATCATGAACTGGGGAGAGGACTGCCTCATGCTCTCGCCGAGCGGCGACATCCAAGGGCAACTGCCCCGCATACCAGCAGATGGCGTGATGGCGCAAGTGCTGCTCCGCCGCGCATCGCCAAATGAGATCGTCAGCCTGTGCCAAGGCACCTGGCACAAGAGCGTCCTGTCGCAACCGATCGCCGCTGCAGATTGGCTGGCACTCGAGGAAATGGCACACCGTACGCTGGTCCCAGCCAGCGATTCGTCGCGGGCTGGCGCTGGCAGCACCGCTGGCGACAACGATTAACACCGATTGATAACTTTGGTACCCGAACACATGACTGCGATTACCCGCCTGCACACCCAAACCCGAATGAGCAAAACAGTGGTTCACGGCAACACCATTTACCTGTGTGGGCAAACATCTGGCGGCTCCGATGCCGTCACCATGGCCGAGCAAACGCAGGAGGCACTGAACCGCGTGGATGCCTTATTGGCCGAAGTCGGTAGCAGCAAAGCGCACCTCTTGAGCGCCCTGATTCACATCAACGACATGGCTGGTTTCGCTGAAATGAATGCCGTTTGGGACGCTTGGTTACCCGACGGTTGTGCGCCTGCGCGAACAACCGTTCAAGCCGAGTTGGCTCGCCCCGAGATGCGGTTTGAAGTCACTGTGGTTGCCGCCAAGCCCTAAGCCTCGCCATAGACATCATGTGCGGCGCTGGAAGAACAGCGTCACCTCGCCGAGGGTGATGCCCCACTTGCTCATGACGGCCTTGTTCACCATGACTTGGTCGTCCATCAGAAACATCCAGTCGTCAAACTGAACGTGCCAAGTGCGCCCATCTACTGGTAGCGCCAGCGTGTAGCCCCAGCGGAAGGCATTCCCGCTGGTTTGCCCCGTGGCTTCGCCGATGACGTCATCAGCCCGGCCCGTGAAGCTACCATCTGGACCTGCTGTTAGGCGCCAGATGCGTCGCTGCGTTGTGCCATCCGCATAGGTGAAAGCCTCATCCAAGACGCCTTCATTGCCGTTCCACTGGCAATCCATCACAACCTTGAAGCGCTTGACCACGGCCCCACTGCGGTCAGTGAACATGCCCCACGCGTCAACGGTGCCATTGAAGTACTGACGTAGGTCAAGTTTGGGCGTTTGCGCGGCGTAATCCGTCACTTGTGGGCCTGCGCAACCCGCCAACAAGACGGGAGTGCCGATCACGGCCGGTATCAACGCCAAACGCGTCAGTACCTGTCGTCGTGATGTGGGCTGATGATCTTTCGCAAGTGGTTTAGCGATGCGGTTGTTCATGCGATTTCTCCCTCTTTAATTGGTTTGATAAGCCAGCGGCTCAAAGCGAACGCAGCCAATAATTTAAGCGTACACGGCACTGCACCGTAGGCGATCTGCAATGCCCACAGCGCATCTGGGTCTTGCTGACCGGGCGTGTAGCCCAACCATCCCAACAGGGGAAGCGAGAGGCCCGCAGCCAATGCCAAGTTCATTTTGGTGACCAAATTCCACCACCCGACAAAGGCTGCATCGCTTTTTTGACGCTCACCACATTCATCAATGAGGCGGTTGAGCAACGCCCCTGGCACCGCCAAATCGGCGCCCAATGCCAAACCAGAGGCCAAGCAGATGACGAAAAATGCGGACAGATCGCCAGGACCGAGGGTGAGCACGCCAACAAAAGCGGCGACGGCGATGAGCATGCCAATGCGCCAAGTTTTGGCCAGCCCAACACGGGCGATCAAACGCAGCCACAGGGGTAGAGACAAAGCACCCGCCGCAAAGTAAGCACCCAGGTAAATAGCTTCCCACTGTTTGGACGCCTGCAAACCATCCTGCACAAAAAACAGAACCAGCGTCGCAGGTATGGCGCTGGCGAAGCCATTCAGCAAAAAGAGCAACAGCAAACGACGGAAATTCCGGAAGCGCAACGGGGAACGCGTTGTGGACGAGTCGTTGCGTTTTTGCGCGGTCGTGTTTGCAGTGGCATCACGCCCTCGATGTGTACGCAACCGAAATGACCAGGCCCATAGACCCCCCAACAACAAGGCAATGAGAAGCAGATACACTTCACAAACTGGTTCTGAAGCATTATTTGATGAAGCAGATACTGAGTTTTCAAGCAGAAACGCTGCTGGTGATTCAACATCTGGTCAAACTCCAGATGCTGCTCAGGCTGGTTCAAACCCTGCAATCTTAAACGACTCACCTGCTGGTGCATACAACAAATTCGAAGGTATGTCAACAGCGACTGCTGAGGCGTTAGGAGATGCTTCTGGTAACGCATTTGCTGAAATGGCTTTCTCAATTGAGAAATCTACAGTAACTGCTAGATCAAGAGCTCTTAAAGCAGAATACACTATGGAACTTGCTCAAGACTT
>JALQVQ010000172.1 GCA_023260315.1 Burkholderiaceae bacterium | reverse complement strand
AAGTCTAGATCAGTCCAAAGCTGTCTAGGCTTTTTTGTTGCCTCGTGGTTACCCAACAAACGCAGGAGAGTAATGAATTTGCCTGCGCTACCCCGTTGAGTCGACCACAAGATCTCGCGGTTGGTCCCGACGCCTTGACCGACCGAGAGATTCATCGCCCAAATACAGACCTCAATAAATCTGTCGTACGGGCCACCGGATTGCTGCGAATTTTTTTCTCTTCTTCACCAACCATCAGAAACAGTCCATCGAGAGATTTTCGAGTGACATAGTCGTCCAAATCCACTGACTGCCCTCTCATGAATGGCACTTTTTCGTAACGCGCAATTACCTCTTTGTAGGCGCGGGTGGCACCGACTTCGTCAATCTTTTGCGACACCATCGGCTTGAGCGCCTGATACAGATCATCCCCAGCCTTAGCGCGAAAGAACTCAGTAGCCGCCGTGTCGCCGCCAGCCATGATCTCGCGCACATCTTGCAAGGTCATATTTCGAATGGCCTGACTGAAGTAACTGGCCGCCATCGGTGCGGCAGCCTCGGCCGCTCGGTTCATGCTCAGGGTGAACGCATCTACCTGCTTTTGAAAACCAACTTTGCGTGCCACGTCGGCTACCTTTTGAATGCTCGATGGCATCAAAATTTTGACAAGCTCGTTGCCGAAATAACCGTCGACGGCGGAAAGTTCTTTGACGGCCCGCTCGGTTCCAATTGCCAGCGCTTCCTTGATGCCAGCGACCGTGGTTGCTTCGTCTTGCAATCCATTGTCTGATGTTTGTAAAGTCGGCTTGGGCAAGCTCCCCAGCCCTTTTAAGAGACCGTCAAGATTGGGTAATTGCGCCCAAGCCGCACAGGTGAGCGTGACAGCGGATAAGCCCGCTACAAGTCTTTTCATGGTGTGCCCTTTGTGATCTGGCAGCTGAAGCAATTAGATGCTGTGCTTTGCGTAAGTCGCTCAAACTCCTGATAGCTGCTAAACATCCTAGATGTCTCCTGATTTGAGGGCAAGCGAGTGGACACAATTCAGCCATCTTCTCGCTGAATCGCTCGCTAAAGTTTAAGCAGAGAGTCGTTTGCATGAATCCCGAAGGAGATACGAGATGAAATTTAAAAAATCAAAACTGGGGGCGTTAGCGCTTGTACTCGCGTTGGGATTCGCCAATTTCGAGGTTGGTCACGATGGCCTCAGCTACCAGGCTGCCCACGCAGATGAAAAGGAAGAGGCCTCACAAAAGGAAAAGGGCGCCCAAGGAAAGGGTAAAGACAAAGGTAAAGACAAGCGTAAAGCTAAAGATAAAGGCAAGGACAAATGCAACGAAAAGGCCCAAAATAAGGGCAAGGATAAGGGCAAAGGTCAGTGCGGAAACGCTGAGACCAAGTCGAACTCAGCTGCTAACGCCTCAGATCGCGCCAAGGAGCGGGCCGCAGACAACTCCGCCGTTCGAAAAGCCTCACCTGCTGAAAAATAGACGTCTAAGCAAGCGATCTGAGCGTGCCGTTGTGATTCGCTCAGAAGTCCGCTTATAAAAAGCCCCGCAATGTGCCCAGTAGCTGGGTCACCGCGGGCTCTCGCCACTGTGACAACTCGTTGTACACCTCGTGATAGGCGCCCTCGAAACGGGTATCCGTCACCACACCAGCAGGGGAATTCTGAATGAATTGCCGGGTGGCCTCTGCATCGACCAAATAATCATCGCCTGCGTATTGCACCAGCGTCGGCGTGCGCCAATCACTTGCACGTTGCTGAACTTCCAATCCCCGGGCGATAATCCACGCGGCCAGCAGTGCAGAGATCCGGTTATGAACCAACGGGTCAGCACGGTACAGATTCACCACGGTTACATCGTGCGATATCAACGCAGGATTCACCCCGTTGGCCACGCACAGATGGGGGAATGTTTTGGGCAGTGTTGCCAACAGGAACCGCTGAAAAAGATTGGTTTTTGCACCCAGCGCTGGCGAAGATAAAACAATGCCCACGGGTTTGTGATGAGGTGACAACCGCCCTGAGATCCAATCCGCAACGACCAAGCCACCCATGCTGTGGCCTAGCACAACGCGCGGTAATTCTGATGAACCCCATTGGTTATAAACAGCTGCCAGGTCTTCGACCAGCGCATCGGCAAATGGCAGGTCGCCGCGAGGCCCCGGCGATTGACCATGCCCCAACTGATCGTAGGCCAAGACATGCCAGCCATTTGCCCACAAGGTGTTTACGAGAAGGTCGTAACGTCGTGCGTGTTCGCCCAATCCGTGAACCAACAGTAATTGACCGACAGTTTCTGATGGCGCGGGCCACGCCCAACCACGCAAGATTCGGTCATCGCTGACCTTGAGTTGGAGTGCTTGCGGAAAGGGCATGCGCGCGGTGTGCTGTCAGCGGTTGTTTACCGGTGGTGTTGGCCCTGCATGCGCTCATGCACAGCGGCCATGCCACGCGCCGCCAAGTCGCTGACTTCCGCGGCGTGCGTTTGCAACAGCTGGACAACCTCCGGATCGGTAGATGTCTGCGTCACGATGATGC
>JALQVQ010000065.1 GCA_023260315.1 Burkholderiaceae bacterium | reverse complement strand
TTTAGGTGCCCTGCCGATGGGATACCGGCAGGGCGATTGCTCTTAGCTGTAGCGGTAAGGACGGCCAGCTTTGGCCATGTCCGCGTTGTATTTCTTGATGATTTCAACAACGCGCGCTTTGGTCGGGGATTCTGCGGCGATTTCGTCCCAGAATTCCAACGCCTTGGCTTCGACGGTTGCCCATTCAGCATCTGGGATCGAAGTGAGCTGCATCTTGGTGCCATCGACACGCAGCGATGCTTCACCACCCCAATACCACCACTGGCGATAGTAGTGTGACTGGTCGGTGCAGACGCGGAACAGGGTCTGGAGGTCCTCAGGCAGTTCGTTCCAACGATCCATGTTCGCAAAGAACGACCCTGCCCAAGCGCCAGAGATGTTGTTTGTGAGGAAGTAATTGGTCACGTCAGCCCAGCCAACGGTGTAGTCTTCGGTGATGCCCGACCACGCAATACCGTCCAGTTCGCCTGTCTGCATCGCGACTTCCACGTCTTCCCACGGAATAGTCACTGGAACGACGCCGAACTGGGACATAAAGCGGCCAGCCGTCGGGAAGGTAAAGATACGCTTGCCCTGAAGATCAGCGAGGCTGTTGATCGGGTCTTTGGTTGCAAAGTGGCAGGGGTCCCACGAACCAGCCGAGATGTGTTTGACGCCAACCTTGGAGTATTCTTCGTCCCAGATTTCGTTCAGGCCGTATTGGTTGAACAGCACAGGCACGTCGAGCGAGTAGCGCGATGCGAAGGGGAAGTAGCCACCGAACACGGTCACTTCGGTCGGGGACGCCATGGAGTCATCGTCCGACTGAACAGCATCAATTGTGCCGCGCTGCATGGCGCGGAACAATTCGCCTGTCGGAACCAGCTGGTCTGCAAAGTAGAGTTCGATCTGCATGCGGTCGCCTGCGATCTTGTTGAACATGTCGATTGCGGGTTTCACAACATGCTCAGCCAGAGCCGGACCCGCATAGGTCTGCATCCGCCAAGTGATGGTCGATTGAGCAATAGCCGGAGCCGCGAGTGGCGTTGCCAATGCGCCGACACCAGCGGTGGCTAGAAACTTACGTCTTGTCGTCATTTCTCTTCTCCTTGTTGGGGTTGATCGGCCCTGTTCAGGCTCTTTTATTAGTTAATTTCCGTAAACCGAGTTCGGCAGCCACATCGCGATATCTGGAATGACCATCACGAGAGCGAGCGCCAACACCATGAGCAACACAAACGGCACGATGGAGCGATAGATATCGCGCAGGCCAATTTCTGGCGGGGCCATCGCCCGCATCAGAAAGAGGTTATAGCCAAAGGGCGGGGTCATATACGCGATCTGCGTGGTGATCGTGTAGAGAACGCCATACCAAATCAGGTCAAAGCCCAGTTGATCCACCAGCGGCACGTAGAGCGGCGCCACAATCACCAGCATCGCCGTATCCAGCGCCACCCAGTGGTCACCCGTGAGGGCATCCAATGCGTCTTCAGGGGCATGCATCAGCCCCGCCTGTGGGCGAAGGCGATAGGTTTGATCGCCGACCAACGGTGTCAGCGCAGCGCTCTCCACCGATAACGCGGGTAGCACACCGAGCTCACGCAAAACAAACAACTCGAAAGCCCGAGCCACGTTCAGCAAGCTGCTTGGGCGCGACGACAAATCGCGCGCGGCTTGATCGTAAACATCAAACAAACGCGGGTGAGGGTCGTCCCTCGCGAGAAGGCGTAGCAGGAGCTCGTTCAGATAGAAACCGGTTAACAAAGCCTCGCCCTGTGGCATCACTGAACCGCCCTGCCATTGCGCCGCGTGAAGGGTTCGCACTTCCGCATCACCCCGCCAGCTCAGCCACAAAGGTTGCAAGGGCAACAAGATCGGTCGGAACTGCGAAGCAGGCTTTTTGGCGCCCTTGGCGACAACCGCGAGCCGGCCATGATCGCGGCTCCAGATATCCAATATCAGGCTACTTTCACTCCAGTCGTATCGGTGCAATACGTAGGCTGACTGGTCTTGAACACGCGTGATCGCCATTCGCCATTCGTCTTTCGCTTACTCGTACCCAAACGAACGCACGCGAGCTTCGCTGTCGGCCCATCCGGATTTAACTTTCACCCAAATCTCGAGAAACACTTTGCCATCGATCAGGTTTTCCAATTCGTGGCGCGCTTCGGTGCCAATGCGTTTGAGCTTCTCACCCCCCTCGCCGATCACCATCCCCTTGTGACCTTCACGCTCAACGACAATCGTCGCTGCGATGCGGCGCAAATTGCCTTCTTCCTCAAACTTGTCGATCACCACCGTTGATGTGTAAGGCAATTCATCACCTGTTAAGCGAAAAATCTTCTCACGGATAATTTCCGCGGCAAGGAAACGCTCGCTTTTGTCTGTCAACTCGTCCGCGGGATAAATCCAATCTTGCTCCGGCAGGTAGCGCTCGCAAATAGCGAAGACACGCTTCACATCGCGCACGGTCTTCGCGGACATCGGCACGTATTCAGCGAACGGATGGCGCTCCTGCATGCTGGCAAGCCAAGGAGCGATATCGCCACGGCGATGAATCAAGTCGAGTTTGTTTGCCAGCAAAATGGTCGGAATATTGGCGGGCAGCTGCGCCAGCACCTTGGCATCATCAGGACCAAATCGATTGGCTTCAACCATGAACACGATCAAATCAACATCACTGATGGCACCCAAGACGGTTCGATTCAAAGATCGATTAAGGGCATTCGCGTGACGGGTCTGAAAACCCGGTGTGTCAACAAACACGAACTGCGTGGCGCCAACCGTCCGAATGCCGGTGATGCGGTGGCGCGTGGTTTGCGCTTTGCGTGACGTGATGCTGACTTTTTGACCGATGAGGGCATTGAGCAGCGTTGACTTCCCCACGTTGGGTCGACCAACGATTGCGATCGTGCCACAACGATGAGGCCCCGTGGGCGCCTCAGGCAAATCCGGATCGCTCGTGGCAGCGTGCTTCGCTCTGCCACCCATCTGGCTTAGCATGCGATCCAAATCGGGGTTGAGGTCATCGTGTGTCTGCGCTTGAGGCGGACTTTTTGGCGTAGGTTTAGTCATTCGAGCAGTTTAGGGAGCAGTCGGTTTGGGTCGGGTGATACGCTTCTTGGTTTTCTCTTGATCCAGAGCGATCAGCCGCGTTAGCAAGCTGTCGGCCGCCGCTTGTTCGGCTGCGCGCCGTGACGTCCCAGAGCCAATACTTTGCAACTGGAGGTCTTCGACCGCACACGATACCTCGAACGTCTGCTGATGGGCTTCACCCATGGTTTTTTCAACGGTGTATTTGGGCAATGCCATTTTGCGCCCCTGCAACCACTCTTGCAAAGCCGTTTTACCGTCTTTTTGCATGGCGGCTTTTCCGGTACCCAAAGGCGTGTTTTTGTACAGCGACCTAACGAGCGTCGCTGCCGCTTCAAAGCCGCCATCTAGATAAACGGCGCCAATGATGGCCTCAACGGCGTCCGCCAGGATGGAGGGGCGCTCCCGCCCACCACTTCGCTGCTCGCCGGCACCCAACCGCAAACAACGGCCGAGGGACAGGTCCTCGGCGAGCGCCGCCAACGTGTCCTGTCGAACCAAATTCGCGCGAACCCGAGATAAATCGCCCTCTGGCAGGTCGTTCAGTCGCTCGTAGAGCATGGCGGAGACGGCCAAATTTAGGACCGAGTCTCCCAAGAACTCAAGGCGCTCATAGTGCGTGGCGCTGAAGCTTCGGTGGGTAATGGCCTGCTGCAGCAAACCGGGTTGTTTGAACGTGTAGCCAAGCCGCGCTGCCAATTCAGTGCGGCGCATGGCCTCATCCTCAGTGGGTTTGTCGCGTTTATTCAAAACCACCGATTCGTCCAAGATCAGAAAAATTCATCCACACGAAAAACGCTTTACCAACGATGTTCTCGTCCGGCACAAAACCCCAATAGCGTGAATCGAGGGAATTATCGCGGTTATCACCCATCATGAAATAGTGGCCTGCTGGCACCGTGCACTCCACCCCTTCGACACTGTACGTACAGCCCTGTCGGCCATAAAAATCTGAAGCACCCGGAATAAACGCAGGACGATCCGGATCATTTAAAAAACGCATGTTTTTGGCGCCCAACGTTGCTTCAAATTGTTTGCTGTAACGCATGCTGTCGCTGTCAAAAAAATCACCCAGCGGTTTCTGTTCAACAAGTTCACCATTGATTCGAAGCGTCTTATTCAGATAGCTGATGCGATCCCCGGGCAGCCCAACCACACGCTTGATGTAATCCAAAGAAGGCTGAGGTGGATAGCGGAAAACCATCACATCACCGCGCTCGGGGTTATGGAACGGGATGACCTTGGTGTTTAAGATCGGCAAACGAATCCCGTAGTGAAACTTGTTCACGAGTATCAGGTCACCCACACGCAGCGTCGGAACCATTGAGCCCGAGGGAATCTTGAAGGGTTCAAAAAGAAACGATCGGAGGATAAAAACAGCCAGCAAAACGGGAAAGAGGCCGGCAGTCCAGTCCAGCCACCAAGGCTGTTTGCGCAAGTTTTCTTGCGCTGCAATGCCATCCCACGAGGTATCGACTTGCTGAATACCTTGCGCTGCAAGCGCATCGCGGCGGGCAACCAAACTCTCTGCAAGCCGCTCCGCGGCACGCGTTCGTGCCGGCTTAAAGCTGACTTGCTCTGCGACCCAGTAAGCACCTGTGACGACGGTGAGGATGAACAAGACCAACGAAAAATTACCAGCTACAAAGCCCAGATACCACGCCACCATGTAGGCCACAAAAGTGGCCAGTAAGGCACCGGTAAAGACAGCAATGCCCAGATGACGATTTTGTGAGGTTTCCATAGTTATCAATCTTCCACTTGGAGAATCGCCAAGAATGCCTCTTGCGGCACCTCAACGGAGCCGATTTGTTTCATTCGCTTCTTACCCGCCTTTTGCTTTTCAAGCAACTTGCGCTTTCGGCTCACGTCACCCCCGTAACACTTGGCAAGGACGTTTTTGCGTAACGCTTTTACCGTCTCACGGGCCAAAATATTACCGCCAATTGCCGCCTGAATAGCAACATCAAACATCTGGCGTGAGATCACTTCACGCATCTTTGATACAACGCCACGGCCGCGGTGTTGCGCCTGACTGCGGTGGACGATGATGGCGAGCGCATCAACGCGTTCGCCGTTCAACAAAATATCAACCTTCACCACATCAGCCGCGCGGTATTCCTTGAACTCGTAGTCCATTGAGGCATAGCCGCGACTCACCGATTTCAGTCGATCAAAGAAGTCAAGAACAATCTCACCTAAAGGCAATTCGTAGGTCAACATGACTTGCTTGCCGTGATACTGCATGTTCATTTGCACGCCGCGCTTCTGGTTCGCAAGCGTCATCACAGCGCCAACATAGTCTTGTGGCATGTAAAGATGCACGGTCACGATCGGCTCGCGGATTTCGTGAATGCGCGCGACCTCAGGCATCTTGGACGGGTTCTCCACCATGATGACCGCGCCATCACCTGTTTCCACCTCGTAAACGACACTTGGCGCGGTGGTAATCAGGTCTTGATCAAACTCACGCTCCAAACGCTCTTGGACAATCTCCATGTGCAGCAGGCCGAGAAATCCGCAACGGAAACCGAAGCCCAACGCCTGAGATACCTCGGGTTCGTAGCGCAACGCCGCATCGTTGAGTTGCAATTTTTCCAGTGCATCGCGCAGGGCATCGTATTGGCTAGCCTCCGTCGGAAACAAACCCGCAAAAACCTGGGGTTGCACCTCTTTGAAGCCTGGCAGTGGCTCTTCAGCGGTGAACTGGGCCTGGCCCGTACCCGTGCGAACGACGGTAACCGTGTCGCCAACCTTGGCACTTGTTAACTCTTTGATACCCGCAATAATGAAACCCACCTCGCCGGCTGAAAGGGACTCCTTTGAGAGCGCAGCGGGCGAGAAGACACCCAACTTATCGGCGTTGTAGGTGGTGTCGGTTGCCATCAACTTGATGCGATCGTTGCGCTTAATTTCGCCATCGACCACACGAACCAACATCACGACGCCCACGTAAGCGTCGTACCAACTGTCGACGATCATGGCACGAACAGGGCCATCCGGGTTGCCCCTGGGGGGTGGGACTGACTTCACCACCAATTCCAAGATCTCATCGATACCCATACCCGTCTTTGCGGAGCATGGGATGGCGTCGGTCGCGTCAATGCCAATGACCTCCTCGATTTCCATGCGCGCGTTATCTGGATCCGCCTGAGGCAGATCCATCTTGTTCAGAACTGGCAGAACCTCGACACCGAGATCAAGTGCGGTGTAACAGTTGGCGACGGTTTGGGCTTCAACACCCTGACTTGCATCAACGACAAGCAACGCACCTTCACACGCCGACAGCGAACGCGAAACTTCGTAGGAGAAGTCAACGTGTCCCGGTGTGTCGATCAGATTCAGGTTGTAAATTTGTCCATCGCGCGCCTTGTACTGAAGTGACGCTGTTTGCGCTTTGATCGTGATACCGCGCTCTTTTTCGATATCCATCGAATCCAAAACCTGAGCGCTCATCTCGCGATCGCTCAAGCCACCACAACGTTGTATCAGGCGATCAGCCAAGGTTGACTTGCCGTGGTCGATATGGGCAATGATCGAGAAATTCCGAATGTTTTTCATCAACTAAACACTTAAGTGGACACGTAAAAAAGGGCGCGTCGAAAGGTGACGCGCCCTAAACCAATCATGTGCGGCAACTGCAATGAATTGGAGATCCATTGTAGGCAAAAACCAAGCGGCACAAGCCCTACAGGGGAATAGCGACGCGCAACTCGCCAATCCAGAGGGGACATTTATCCAGATGTTAATCACAAGTTATCCACAAACGATCTGGGTAACCTGTGCAAGACTGTTGGCGACCGTCGCGGCCGTGCCACAAACTTTCATAATGTGGTTAATTATGGCATCTAAACCACAGTAATCTGGACTGGCGAAGCAGGATTCCAACACTGTTACTTGGCAAAAATATCGGAAAATAAATTCCCGCTATTCGGACACCCCACCCACAAAAATGCACAAAAAGTCGCTCAAAGTCATTTGAGCGACTTTTAAAACCGCAAAACGACCCCGTACTAACGGCGCAAGAGCGTGTACTGCACCCATTGACCACGCCTGAACAAAATGCTCAGCGGCTTGGTTCCATCGGATTTTTTCAGCACGCTTTCCAACGCAGCCGCATTTGAAATCTGGGTATTGGCAACCGTTAGGATCACGTCATCGACCGCGAGTCCCGCACGTGCCGCTGGCCCAGACACCGCTGTCACGCGTACCCCCTGATCGAGCTTGAGCGACTTTTTCTCACTGGCTGTCAGATCAACGACCGCCAAGCCCGCTGCCTTGATGGCCCCCGAGTCAACGGGCTCTGGGGTTTTGGGCTTTTCCGCTACAACGCCCTCCTGCTCGAAACGACCAACACGAATCTGCAAGACCTTTTCTTTGCCGCGGCGAATGACCGTCATCGATACCCTGGCGTCGGGCTTGGTGTTGCCAACGATTCGGGGCAGATCACGCGATTGGCTCACAACCTTGCCATCGAACAACACAATCACATCACCAGGCTCGATGCCCGCTTTGGCGGCGGGCGAACCGCTCTCGACACCGCGTACCAAAGCACCGGTGGGCTTCTCCATGCCCAAGGCCTGTGCGGCGTCCGCATCAACCTCAGCAATACTGACACCGATGCGGCCGCGGTTCACGTAACCCTGTGCCCGTAGCTGATCCGATACCCGCACCGCTTCGGCGATTGGGATTGCGAACGAGATCCCTTGGAAACCACCCGAACGCGAATAGATTTGGCTGTTGATGCCAACAACCTCGCCGCGCATGTTAATCAGCGGTCCACCCGAATTGCCTGGGTTGATGGCAACGTCTGTTTGGATAAAGGGAAGGAAATCACCCGTCTCACGCGCCTTGGCGCTCACAATGCCTGCCGTGACGGTGTTTTCAAGGCCGTAGGGGGAGCCAATCGCCATCACCCACTCGCCCACCCGCAATCGATCGCTGTCACCCAATTGAACGGGCGTGAGGCCTTTGGCCTCAATTTTGACAACAGCGACGTCGGTTCGCTTGTCCGCGCCGATGATCTTTCCAGGGTATTCCGTTTTGTCGGGAAAAGTCACGATCAATTCATCCGCACCTTCTACGACGTGCGCGTTTGTCATGATGTAGCCATCCGCACTCAGAACGAACCCTGATCCGATGCCCTTCGGTCGCTGGCCGTTTTCAGCTTGCGGTGCGTCGCCCTCTTCGCCCGGTTGTGGCATGAATCCGGGTGGTACGGGGATCCCAAATCGTCTGAAAAATTCGAGCATTTGCTCATTTTGGGGATTTGTGCCGCGTGGCGATATGGTGACTTTCTCAGTCGTGCGAATGTTCACAACCGAGGGGCCAACCCGGTCGACAAGCACCGTGAAATCTGGCAAGCCGGATACCAATATCGGCCGCTCAGTCGCGTCTGCAGTTTGGGCGACCGTGTGTAGCATCCCGCGATCAAATGCGGTATCCGGTCGCTGCGATGAGACCGCGGCCGCAGCCACTGTACTCGGGCCACTGAACCGTGCAACGGCCCATGTGGCACCCACTGACACGACAACCGCAGCCACAAGCCATTTGAGCCCAACACGAGGGCTTTGCGCGGGATGCGCTGACACGGCTTGACGGGGGACCGCTTCTGTTTCGCTATGCATCGTGACGTTCCTTATTCAACAAACTCAATGATCGAGATGTGTGGGTCAGAGGCCAATATTTCAAGGAAGTTCCAACCGGCCATTGGACCTCTACGGCAGCCGCACGCCATCGATCAACGCATGCAGGGTGCGCACAGGCACCTCCCCCACGGCGGTGACCCAATACGCACCCACCTGTTTTGCAACACTGTTGGTCGCGCCCATGCGCACGGCGGCGCCCATACCGGGCGCCCCCTGCTTCTTTGTGATGAAGAGCGACGCTGAACTGAGGCCGTCTGAGAACACCCATTGAATCAGGGACGCGGGCGCCTTTGCGGTCGGTTCAGTGGTGTCATTGGGGCTGCGTGCGAGCATCGCGGACATCGCGTGGAAACCAGGCACATTTTGGGGTGCGACCCACTGTAGCGCCTCCACATCGACCGATGGCGTGGTCACGTTGACGACGCGATAGTCGGGTGGCGTCGCCAGCCACTGGCGCATTTGCGCCTCAGACAGCCCCGAATCATTGCCCAACATCATGTCACTGTAGGCAACCTCCTCGAGCACGGGGCCGTCCGGCTTCATGAGGGTCTGCCACTTCAGTACCAAGCCAGTGCGCGCAGAGCGCCAAATGCGGAACGAATGGCGCCATGCGTCGTTCGCTTGCAGAGCCGTGCCCATGGCCAACTCACCTGCAATCCGCTCGCGCCCGAGAGACTGCATCATGTAATGACGTGCAACGGTATTGCCGGGCGCCTTGAGTACAGCCGGGAAAAGCCCCAGATCATCTCTGCGCTCAATGACAACCTGCTTGTTGGCATGGTCGAAAAGGACCACCTCGTCATTGCGCCTAAAAGTGGTGTGCGCGGGCCCTGTCATCAGGTCGACGCGCTCCCATTGATCCCGCCCATTACCAAAGTGCCAAATTTTGGCAGCCGCCGTCTCGCGTTCAGACCGAATGGTCATGGTGCCAACAAACCGCTGTGCGGTCGCGGCGCGGTTGACCTCCACCAGCCAATCACGCAAGCCAGGCGCGTCCGCCGCGTGCGCGCCGGCTACCGTTGCCAAACACGCGATGATTGTCGCCAAATACCGCGTCCGCAAAACAGCGCCAATCCTCATCAGGGTGATCCCGCTTGCCACGCGACGTTTCGGATGAAACCGACGGGCCCTTGCAAGGCCGAGGCACTGCCACGTTGGCGGTGCGCGGCCAAAAAAGCATCCAGGTCGGGGTCGCGTACGACCGATGCATTCGCCGTCACAACGGGCACAAAATCGGGTGTCTGCAGTGCGACGGTCTGGTGCGTCAAATCCGCCGGTGGCGACCCGAT
The DNA here is from genome assembly GCA_023260315.1 of Burkholderiaceae bacterium. Classification (GTDB taxonomy): domain Bacteria; phylum Pseudomonadota; class Gammaproteobacteria; order Burkholderiales; family Burkholderiaceae_C; genus RS62. The sequence goes on along the minus strand of JALQVQ010000065.1, from coordinate 8,251 downwards.
GACAAGCCAAACGGAGAGTCCCACCGCCATGACGGCAACGCTGCCGAAAGCACGCCATTTGAACGAGCTGTCATTGGCAGCAACCTTGGGAGGCTCAGGCGGCAGGGAGACGGACGGCAACGCATGGGGTGGCGCCTCGAGACCGTGCGCCAACTGCGCCCAAAAACGATCCACCTCGGCAGGCGATCCCAGCGAACCCCCTTGGGGTTGTCGCATGGCATTGCCAATCGCCACATAGGTACTCAGCGTACGGCCACTGGCATCACTATCCAATGCATGTCGTGCCCAATCAGCGGCATCTTTATCGGCGATCGGGGCGTCGTCTAACCAAGCAGACAACGCTTCCTCATGATTCGGCTTTAAGGGGACTACCATCGCTTACCACCTTGTCGGTTCAACATGGGTTTGATCCGTTTTGATATCGCTTCGCGCGCCCTAAAGATGCGAGAGCGAACCGTGCCAATTGGACAATCCATCGCCATTGCAATGTCTTCGTAACTCATACCTTCAATTTCTCGCAGCGTAATGGCCTCAGCCAATTCTGGTGGCAACGCATCAACAGCCTCGTTGACCGCCGCCGCAATTTCGCGGGAAGCGACCTCAGCTTCAGGGCCCCCTTCGTGTGTTTGAGAGGGGTCATGGTGCGATGGTTCCCACCGATCCTCCGAAATTTCACCGTCGACGTGATCCGGTTGTAAGTCCGACAGGTAGCGAACTGGATCGCGAGACTGGCGCATCGCCGCCTTTTTCGCAGCGTTTGCGGCAATTCGATACAACCACGTATAGAACTGTGCATCACCACGAAAATTGGGGAGCGCGCGGTAGGCACTCAAAAATACATCCTGTGCCACATCCTCGCATCGGGCGGCGTCTCTTACCCATCGGCCAATCAGGCGCAATACGCGAGGCTGATATTTCCGCACCAGCAACTCAAACGCACGGATATCCCCGGCGACTGCACGCACAACGACGGCGTGATCAGGGTCAACACGGGGCGCGGGCTGCTCGCTGTTGGTGATGTCGTCTGTCACGCTTGGTCCACCGGTGCCATTACGGCGTGGGTATGCACGGCACGGCACATCGCTCGCCATTGCGCTGGGCGCGTATCCGACCTCAGCCATAGCCATTGCGGCGATCGCCATGCAAAGCGCCAGACGGAGGGGTGACGATGAAGGGAGAGCAACATGCGGGTATTGGAACGCCAAACACAGCGAACCACCACAACGCGCTTCGCTGCGTTGATATTAATCGAGTCGGAAGTACCCCGCCAACGCCAATGGCCGTCGGGATGCGGACACCAGGTCAACACCCCCTCTTGAAAAACGTCACCTCGACGGAAAATCATGAGGCCGGCAAAGCCCCACATGAGGAGCAGCGCAAACCAGTAGACATGGCTTTCACTGATATCGCTGAGCAGGAAGATCCAACTGCCAATCCCCAAACCGGACGACCACATGAGGGCAGTAACAACACCATAGAAAGAAAAAACCCCAGACGGGTACGTGACCTCTGGGGCGCTATTTCTGGGCAGTGGATTGCGTTGGCTCAGACCGGCAGTCTTTACAGGCGCTTGAACACCAGTGAGCCGTTGGTACCACCGAAGCCAAAGTTATTTTTAATCGCAACGTCGATCCGCATGTCTCTTGCGGTGTTGGCACAGTAATCGAGATCGCACTCGGGGTCGGGTGTATCCAAATTGATAGTGGGTGGGCTCTTTTGGTGATGAACGGCGAGAACCGTGAACACACTCTCGATACCGCCGGCACCGCCGAGTAGGTGCCCCGTCATGGATTTGGTCGAGTTGACAACGAGCTGCTTGGCATGATCGCCGAAAGCCGCCTTGAACGCGTTGGTCTCATTGACATCACCCAACGGCGTTGATGTCCCGTGAGCGTTGGCATACTGCACGTCCGAGGCGTTGACGCCCGCGTTCTTCATCGCACTGAGCATGGCGCGACGGGGGCCATCCATGTTGGGCGCAGTCATGTGACCGGCGTCCGCACTCATACCGTACCCGGCGAGTTCACAATAAATTTTGGCCCCCCGGGCTTTCGCATGCTCGTATTCTTCAAGCACCATCACACCCGCACCTTCACCGAGCACAAAACCATCACGGTTTTGATCCCAAGGCCGCGAAGCGGCTGTCGGGTCGTCGTTACGGGTCGACAAGGCGCGCATCGCTGCAAAACCGCCAATGCCCAATGGCGATACGGTTGACTCAGCGCCACCGGCCACAATGACATCGGCATCGCCATACTCAATTTTCCGTGCGGCCTCGCCAATGCTGTGCAAGCCCGTGGTACACGCGGTGACGACCGCAATGTTTGGGCCCTTGAAGCCATGACGCATCGACACATGACCGGAGATCATGTTGATGATTGACGCAGGAACGAAGAAGGGCGAAATTCGCCGGGGTCCGCGGTTGGTCAATTCACCATGGGTTTCTTCGATCAGTGGCAAGCCACCGATACCTGACCCAATGATGACGCCGATTCGCGTCGCGAATTCGTCATCCAAGTCGTCTTTATTGGGCAAGCCAGCATCCTCAACCGCTTGTTGTGCGGCTGCAATACCCAAGTGGATGAAGCGATCCATCGACCGCGCCTCCTTGGCGCTGATGTACGGCTCCAAGTCAAAGTTTTTGACTTCACCCGCGATCTGACAAGCGAACGCCGAGGGATCAAAAGCCTCGATTCGCGCAATGCCTGACCGGCCTGCTAACAAACTGTCCCATGACGACTGGACGGTATTACCGACCGGGCTGACACAGCCCAAGCCGGTGACGACAACGCGGCGACGACTCATTCGACCTCAGGCCTTTTGGTTCGCCAGAGCGTAGTCGATGGCGTTTTGGACCGTCGTGATCTTCTCTGCGTCTTCATCCGGGATTTCGATGCCAAACTCGTCTTCGAGAGCCATTACCAATTCGACGGTGTCTAAGGAGTCAGCACCCAGGTCGGCCACGAAAGCCTTCTCGCTGGTTACTTGACCTTCTTCAACGCCAAGTTGTTCGGCAATGATTTTCTTTACACGTGCTTCAATATCACTCATAGATCCCTCTGAGGGTGGTTACAAACAGGCTCACATTTTAGCGACCAAAACAGGGCTTTCCGCCCGTTATCGGCCACCGGCGACTTTTATAAGCGGTCACTCACGGGTAAACCACTAGAAATCAATGGTTTACGGCATCAACATCCCGCCGTTGACATGCAATTCTTGCCCCGTGACATAGCCTGCAAACGGACTGGCTAAATAGGCAACCGCATGCGCGATGTCGGCAGGCTTACCCAGGTGTCCGAGCGGGATTTGACCCAACAAAGCCTGCTGCTGGGCCTCTGGGAGACTGGCCGTCATATCGGTTTCGATAAATCCGGGCGCCACGCAATTGACAGTGATGTTGCGGCTGCCCAATTCACGAGCCAGCGCGCGCGTCATACCGGCAACCCCCGCTTTGGCGGCGGCGTAGTTGGCTTGCCCGGCATTGCCCATCGCTCCGACCACGGAGGTAATGTTGATGATGCGACCGAAACGCTGCTTCATCATGGGCTTGATGGCGGCACGGCTGACGGTGAAAACCGCCTTCAGATTGGTATTCGTGACAGCATCCCAGTCGTCGTCTTTCATTCGCATGGCAAGCGTGTCACGCGTGATCCCCGCATTGTTGACCAATATGGTGAGCTGCCCATGCGCTGACACGATGGCATCAATCTGTTGCAGAACAGCGGTGCCGTCGTTCACATCAAGAACAGCGCCGGTCGAGCCCGCAAATGGCGACAGTGCGGCTTGTATCGCAGCGGCCCCCGAGGCTGTGGTGGCCGTGCCAATCACCGTCGCCCCTTGCGATGCGAGCTGCGAGGCGATGGCGGCACCGATGCCACGAGAAGCGCCTGTCACGAGGGCAACCTGACCGGTTAAGGGCAATGCGGAAGTCGCTGTGTTTGAATGGGTAGCAGTCGTCATAGATCGATTCAATTTTTGGACCCTTCGGTCCGTTACGCCGCCATCGCTTCTTCAAGCGATGCGGGGTCGAAAACACACACGGCGTTGATGCTGGGCTCAATGCGCTTAGACATGCCCGTCAGCACCTTACCGGGACCACATTCAACCACCTTGGTAACGCCTTTGGCTGCGAGCGCCTGCACGGACTCGACCCAGCGCACAGGACCAAAAGCCTGACGAACCAGCGCATCCTTGATGGCATCCGTTGCCGAAGGGGCGGCAACGTCAATGTTATTGAGAACAGGAATTTGCGGCGTCAACAGGGTCATGGTTTCCAAATGCGCGGCCAGTTTTTCGGCAGCTGGTCTCATCAGACTTGAGTGGAAAGGCGCTGACACCGGTAATGGCAGCGCGCGTTTCGCACCCGCCTCCTTGATGACAACCATGGCGCGCTCAACAGCGGCTTTGCTGCCCGCGATCACCGTTTGGTTGGGGTCGTTGAAGTTGACCGCCTCAACCACCTCGCCAGATGCCTGTTCGAATTCGCGCTGAACCGCACGGCAGTGGGCGACGACTTGCGCCGCAGGCATGCCCAGAATCGCCGCCATCGCACCGACGCCAACCGGCACTGCCGCTTGCATCGCCTCAGCTCTTAACCGAACCAGTGGCACCGCCTGCGCCAGTGTCAGGCTGCCCGCTGCGACCAGCGCTGCGTACTCGCCCAATGAGTGTCCTGCCAACCATGCTGGCTTCGCCCCCCCCGCCGCCAACCAGGCGCGATAGGCGGCCACGCCGGCCACCAACATCACCGGCTGGGTATTGGTTGTCAAAGCCAGCCGCTCGGCGGGGCCCTCTGCGATCAGCGTTGCGAGGTCCTCGTTCAGCGCATCCGAGGCTTCCTTCAGTGTCTCTTTCACCACCGGGTGATCGCCCCACGCGTTCAACATGCCAACAGACTGCGAGCCTTGGCCGGGAAAAACGCATGCGCTCATGATCTCAACTGTCATTCGAAATGATCCTTCAACTGATTTAAAACCACCGAAGCGCCGCGATTACAGGCGCAACAAAGCGGAGCCCCATGTGAAGCCGCCACCGACGCCTTCCATCAGAACGATTTGTCCCGGCTTTATTTGACCGGTGCGAACGCCGTGGTCAAACGCCAAGGGAATTGACGCTGCGGATGTGTTGCCGTGTTGATCAACGGTCACGATCACGCGCTCAATGGGAAGTTTCAACTTTTTAGCGGTACTGGTCATGATCCGAATGTTGGCTTGATGGGGAACCAGCCAATCCACATCTGCCTCCGTCTTTCCCGCTTTCTCGAGCACGGCCCGCGCGGTGTTTTCAAGCAAGCCAACAGCCAACTTAAAAACCGCTTGACCATCCATGGTCAGGAGCGGACTGCCAACCACTGCACCGCCCGCGACCGTTCCAGGCGTGCACAAGATCGCACGGTGTTTGCCGTCCGCGTGGATGTCAGTGGCCAAAACGCCGGGGCCATCGCCATCATGCGCAGTGGCTTCCAACAGGACGGCACCGGCCCCATCGCCAAACAAGACACATGTTGTGCGGTCATTGAAATCCAAAATACGAGAGAACACTTCCGCACCCACGACCAACGCGCATTGGGCTGCGCCCGTCTGGATCATGGCATTGGCCACGCTCATGGCGTAGACAAAACCACTGCAGACCGCTTGCACGTCGAACGCGGCACCACCGGCGGCACCCACCGAATCGCCGTCGGCGAGGGCTGCTTCCGTAAGCTTGTGCTGGAGAATGGATGCGGTTGAGGGAAAAACCATGTCAGGCGTTGAGGTCGCCACGATGATGAGGTCAACGTCCTGCGCTTTTTTTCCTGCAGCGGACAGACAGCGCCGTGAGGCCTCGAAAGCGAGATCGCTGGCGTGCATGCCGTCGTCAGCGAAGTGGCGGAACCGAATCCCCGTTCGCTCAACAATCCACTCGTCGCTCGACTCAAGACCTCGGGCAGTGAGTTGGGCCACCAAATCTTGGTTAGCGACTTTTTTCGGAGGGAGGTAGCTGCCTGTTCCCGCAACGCGTGCAAATCTGGTCATGTCTCTGACAAAGCGGCGCAACACCGAAATCAGGCGGTTTCAGCGGCCTCAGCGTTCTTCGCCATTTGGCCTGCCAAAGCTGTTTCGATCCGGATGCGCACCCCTTCGATTAATTGGTGTTGGGCTGCATCATAAGCCCTGTTCAACGCACATCCAAACCCGTAGGCATCTGCTGACCCGTGGCTTTTAAAAACCAAACCACGCAGTCCCAGCAGGGCGGCGCCGTTGTAGCGCCTGTGGTCAACACGACTTTTGAATGCTTTTAGAACGGGATAGGCCAAGATGGCGCTGATTTTTGTAAAGATATTGCGAGAGAACTCCGCGCGAATGAAGCCGGCGATCATGGCAGCCAACCCCTCGCTGGCTTTCAAGGTCACATTACCCACGAAACCATCACACACCACGATATCGACGGTACCCTTGAAAATATCGTTACCTTCAACGTTGCCGTAAAAATTAACGTACCCAGCCGCGGCTGCCGCGCGCAACAAGACCGCAGTCTCCTTGATGGTCTCACTGCCTTTGATGGCCTCTTCGCCCACATTCAGAAGACCAACAGACGGGTTCCCATTTGGGGACGTTGCAGCCACCAGCGCAGACCCCATCACGGCAAACTGAAACAGGTGTTCGGCCGTACAGTCAACGTTGGCGCCCAAGTCCAAGACCGTTGTGGCCTGTCCCCGTGCGTTGGGCAGTTGGGTGGCAATGGCTGGACGGTCAATGCCGTCCATGGTTTTGAGAACATAGCGGGCCACAGCCATCAAGGCGCCTGTGTTGCCTGAAGAGACAGCCACATCCGCCAAGCCTGATTTGACGGCATTGATCGCCACACGCATGCTGGCGTCTTTTTTACGCCGCAACGCTGTTTCTATGGAGTCATCCATTTCGATGACATCGGCCGCATCTAACCAGTCACAGCGGCCCGAAGCCAACAAATCGGCGCATTGGGCTCGCGCTTGGGGTAGACCAACAAGGAGCAAGCGGGCGTCTGGCCGCTCGGCAAGAAACGTTCGGCAGCCCGGCAAAGTGGCTGCCAAGCCAGCGTCCCCGCCCATGCAATCCACCGCAACGGTGATGGGGCGGTTTTTTAAATGTGTATCAGAGCCGTTTGGCGCCGATTCAGAATCAGTCATAGAACCAGACAAAACAAAGGCCCGCGCAGCACTGCACGGGCCTTTGTATGTGTCAGCGGATTAAGACTCGGACTTGGTCTTCAACACCTTGCGACCACGGTAAAAGCCAGTGGGGCTGATGTGGTGGCGCAAGTGGACCTCGCCCGTGGTTGGCTCAAGCGCGATGCCAGGAACGGTCAACGCGTTGTGTGAGCGGTGCATACCGCGCTTTGAGGGCGACTTTTTGTTCTGTTGGACGGCCATGATCGGCTCCTGAAAACGAGGCTCTGAGACAGAGCGATTGAAAAATGGCGTTTTGATCGGACACCGGACCCCGCTGGGGCACAGTTGGACCAACCGCGAAACCGTCAATTATAGCCTGTGAAAGTCAAATTGGTAAATCCCCCCCTCAACGAGGGTGAGGTGTTGCACAAACCCAAAAGTAGCCATCAGGCGATCACTAACGGTCTTTTTTTAGCTGGGCCAGGACGGCAAACGGGTTGGGCCGGTCCGCCACCGGCGCCTCCCCCTCCGTGTAGCCCTCGGGCTCACACGACTCATGCAACGCCACGATGGGGACCGACATGATTAACTCATCCTCGATCAATGCCAGCACATCCAACTCGGGTGTGAAGGCGAGAACATCCTCCTCGGCATCCTCATCCTCCTCGGCTGCCTGCGCCTCGGTCGCGACAAAGCGGATCGCTTGATCGGCAAGTAAAGGCACCGCGACAGGCTTCAGACAACGTTGGCATGTCAGCGGCACAGCGGTCTCTGCTTTTATGGACAACCACAATGGCCCACGCGACGCCCCCGGACTGGCTGGCGCAAAAAATGCCCGTACATCGACCACCACCGAGGCATCCGCCACCAGCGACTCAGCATCAGGGACATCTGCCAGCAGTCGAGAAAAAATCGCCAAGGGCAACGACTGGGATGCGCTGAACCCATCGACACCGCGCTCCGCCCACCGGTGAAGGTTGACGCGTTGCCATTCGTTTATCGTTAAGGACATGGTTTTTACTTAAAGGCGTAAATCCCGACGGAAACATGCAATATCGGGAGTCAGGGGACACAGTGTATGACAATAGCGCCTTCCACTGCCCTCACACGACCCACATGGCA
>JALQVQ010000011.1 GCA_023260315.1 Burkholderiaceae bacterium | reverse complement strand
TATGGTTGAATTTTTACAAGTTAATTTCGTCCCCGTTCTCTTTGGAGGCCTGCTGGTCTTTTTGATGATGGGTTTCCCGGTTGCCTTTTCACTGGCAGCGACGGGTCTGGCCTTCGGTTTTTTGGGTATGGAGTTGGATCTCATTCCTGACGTCCTGTTCCAAGCCCTGCCACTGCGTGTTGCCGGCATCATGGGCAACGAGACCCTGTTGGCCATTCCGTTCTTTACCTTGATGGGTATTATTCTCGAGCGCAGCCGCATGGCCGAAGAGCTGCTCGAAACCGTTGCGCAAGTGTTTGGTCCGGTTCGCGGCGGTTTGGCGGTTGCAGTTATTTTGGTCGGGGCGTTGCTTGCCGCCACCACGGGTGTGGTCGCTGCTGCGGTGATTTCGATGGGCCTTATTTCGCTGCCGATCATGCTGCGTTACGGCTATAACCGAACCATCGCCACAGGCACCATCACTGCGTCAGGGACGTTGGCGCAAGCGCTGCCACCCTCGCTGGTGTTGATTGTGCTGGCTGACCAGTTGGGGCGTTCCGTCGGTGACATGTATCAGGGCGCGCTCATTCCCGGTTTGATGCTGATTGGCCTTTATCTCCTCTTCATCGCGGCGGTCGCCATCATCAAGCCGAAGTGGGTACCCGCGTTGCCGCAGGAAGCTCGTATTTACATCGAAAAGAACGGCAGCACTGGGCATTGGTCCCTGCTGTTTTTGATGTTGTTGTGTGCGGTTGCAGGCTATGCCTGGTCGCAAATCCACGAGTCGTTCATGCAGTACATGACGGGTCGGTCGACACCGTCGCCTGCCGACGAGGTGTTCATCATGTCAGTGGCAACCGCCAGTATTTTGGCGTTGCTCTTAGCGATGGTGAATCGTGTGACTCGGATGGGTCTCTTGTCTCGTCTGACCGAGCAGGTGACCTTCGTGCTGATCCCACCGTTGGTGCTGATTTTCTTGGTGTTGGGAACCATCTTCTTGGGTATCGCGACACCGACCGAGGGTGGCGCGATGGGCGCCGCCGGTGCATTCCTGATGGCTATGAGCCGAGGTCGCTTGAGTTTGAAAGTGCTCAAGGGTGCGCTTGAAAGTACAACACGCTTGTCCATCTTTGTGATGTTCATCCTGATCGGCTCGACGGTTTTCAGCTTCACCTTCAACGCAGCCGATGGTCACATTTGGGTGGAACATCTCTTCTCGAAGCTGCCGGGCGGCACACTGGGCTTCCTGATTTTTGTGAACTTCTTGGTTTTCACACTGGGTATGTTCATTGACTTCTTCGAGATCGCCTTCATCGTGATCCCGATGCTGGCTCCAGTGGCTGAGAAGATGGGTATCGACCTCATTTGGTTCGGCATCATTTTGGCAATGAACATGCAGACATCCTTCTTGACGCCACCGTTCGGTTTCGCACTCTTCTATTTGCGAAGTGTTGCGGCGCGTCATGACTATGTGGATGTCATCACCAAGAAGACCATTCCTGCGGTCACGACAGGTCAGATCTACAAGGGCTCGATCGCTTTCATCGTGC
>JALQVQ010000009.1 GCA_023260315.1 Burkholderiaceae bacterium | reverse complement strand
GGACACAATAACGTGGTCGGTGCGACATTGTTTCCACATAACATTGGTCTTGGTGCTGCGCGAGGCGCGCCTGTCGAACGCACACCTGATCGGTCTGAACCCCGCTTGGCTCCCGTTGCCCGGCGTACCCGCATGGATATTTGGTCCCGCCGCCAAGTTGGCCGCCTTGAATCCATTATCGGCTTGGGCCACCACCCGATTCGCGAAGAAGCCCGGCGTCATCGCGAAGTGGGTGGCGCAAACAGGCTCTCAACTCGCACCGGATGGCTTGGCTTTATACCGTTCGGTATTTACGCATTCTGGGCACGTGCACAGTGTATTGGGCATGATGGCGGCGTGGCAGCTATCGGGTTTGTCAGAGGCGTTGCCGCGCCTTAAAAATGAGGTCACGATTTTGGCGGGATCAAACGACAAGACCATCCCAATCGCATTGGCTCATGCGGCTTGCCGTGCGATGCCCCAAACGCAGTTGATCATTCAAGATGGCCTTGGCCACTTGGCGCATGAGGAGCGTCCCGCAGAGACCGTCGCTGAGCTGTTGCGCGTGTGTGGGCTTAGCTAAGGTCCCGTTTTTTTAGCAACGGCAGCACCTCTAGCGGGCTGTTGCTGATGACGTCGGCACCGAAGAGTTCGGGTGTGGCATCGACCAAAGAGAAAATCGGACCGCCTAAAAGCACCTTCGCGTCAGGGTTGCCGGAGTGTTTGCGAAGGCTGGTAATCAAGGGCTTCAGCTCCAGCAGTTGCGACTCGATGGCAACCGAGATGCCAATCATGTCGAACCACTCATTCGAGACCGCCCGCACAAGTTCCGCCTGGCTGGCAGAGATGTCGACCACAACCGATGCGCCTTCGCGTTTAAACAGGTCCGCCACAATGGTGATGCCCAAAATGTGCAACGAACCCGGTGCCGCGCAAAGCATCACATGGCTTTGATCGCCTTCAACTTGGGGGCCATCGCGAAATTCATACCCCAACCGGTAGGTGACTTGGTGCATGATCGCCAGCCCACAGGTGACGTCGGTAAAGCTGCACAAGTCCTTCTCCCAAAGGACGCCGAGGTGTTGGGCAGCGGGCGTGATGAGTTCGAGAAACAATTGTTGGTGCGTGACGTTTTCGCCCAACAGCTTGTCGATGATGGCGTTCACTTTCAACGAGTCACCGTTGCGGCAAGCCTCGGTGAAAGCGTCAAATTGCGGGAGTGGGGCACGTGTACGGTAGACCTGCTCCTGCGCGCCCATGCGGGCGTTGTAGTCCTCCGACTGCAGCAGCCGAGGGATGAGCTGGCTTTCAATAATCTCGACGAGTGACTCCTTACAGTCATCACTCGCTGAAGCCGCATCTAAGTTATTGAACTTAGGCATGCAAGGACCTTGCAAAAGCTTAACGTACCAACTTTTGGGATGGTGACCAGGGCGGAGATTCGCCAGCAAGATAGCAAACTGATCCGTTAAGACGCTTTACTTTAATTAATTTGTTTCTGCCTTTCAATGCTCCAGAACCCGCCGGTTTTGTCCAGGACTTGGGTGGACTAACCGGCCTTCGCCAACCCCAAAAGGTGGGCCATATCCTTCAGAAAAATACGAACGTGTGCCCACGGATCACGCTTTGCCAGCTCCTTGTTCATGTAAGCGTCAAAGGTCAGTTTTTGGACATCTTTGTCTTCGCAAATCTTCACGAATTTTTCACGGCGCTTATCGTTTTGGTACCAGAAATATTGCATGACCCCCAGAATCCAGAAGACTTTTCCGTGCTGCTTCATAAAGCGTTTCCGGCCCGCCTTGAGGTGCTTTGGGTTACCGGTCTTGAGTGCGTCGTGCGCAGCGCGTGCCATGGTTCGACCGCAATCCATGGCGTAGTAAATGCCTTCGCCAGATGAGGGGGCAACCACCCCTGCGGCGTCACCGACGACCAAAATATCCCGCCCGTTATCCCAGTGTGGCAAGGGCTTCAGGGGGATGGGAGCCCCTTCGCGACGCAGGACGGGCTGATCGGCAAGCCCCGCGATGTGGCGCAGGTGGCCTGTGGCGCTGCGCAGCGAGAACCCTTTGTCTGCGCTGCCGGTCCCGACGCTGGTCGTTTTGCCGTGCGGAAAGACCCAGCCGTAAAAGTCGGGTGAAACGCTCCCTTGGTAGTACACATCGCACCGCTCAGCATCATGGTTGGGGACGTCATCGGGTGATTGGATGATCTCGTGGTAGGCGAACACATACTTGGTTTTATCCGCCTTGGGAATGTGTTGCTTGGCAATCGGTGAGCGTGCGCCATCGGCGCCGATGATCATTCGGGTTGAGACTTTGACCCGTTGCCCCGTCTCGCCGGGATTCAAAGGCCGATCAGGCACAGGGGTGTAATAAACCCATAAGGCGCCCACTTCGTCGCGTTCAATCTTATCGAAGACCGCTTGTTGTCGAAACGCGCCTGATTGTGCCGCCCGTGTGCGTAAAAACTCATCAAAATCTTGCCGGTCCACCATGCCCACGAAGCCGTTGTCAATGGGGATGTCGACTTGGTTGTCCTTCGGCGAGATCATGCGGGCGCAGCGTATTTTCGCGACCAGTAACTCATCCGGAATATCAAAATCCTGAATCAGGCGAGGGGGGATCGCGCCACCACAGGGCTTTGGGCGACCTTGCCGGTCGAGCAGTAGCACCCGCCATCCCGACTGCGCGAGATCATTGGCCGCTGTCGCGCCAGACGGGCCACCGCCCACCACCACAAAATCAAAGTCGACTTGGTTCATACGGCAGATCCTTCAGGCCATTGAATGGGGGTGGGGCGCTGCGCACCGATTGTTTGCAGGTTCGCCGCGCGCATGCGTGCAGCGACGAGGGCCGATGCCAAGAACAGCAGGGCTTGAAAAATGAAGACCGCGAGGTAGGCCGCGCGTGCGTCGCCGAGGAGGGCGTGGGCAAGGTCGCTTGCCCCCGTTCCAACAAGGCCGCCTAGGCCAAATGCGATGGCCTGTGCGGCGCCCCAGAGGCCCATCCGGGTACCCTCTTTGCCGGGGCCGCCATTACCGGCGAGTCGCATCATCGTGGCAATGGCCGCGATTGAAAACGCACCGTTGGCGACACCCAGAAATATCACGTTGAGCTGCAGCGGCCATGGCCATGTGAGGCTGGTGAGCGTAGAGAGCGACAGGCCCACGGTCGCCACTGCCGACAGTAAGCAGCCGCCAAGCATCCATGCGTGAACACTGCCCAGTCGCCCCCTGACGCGCTGTGAGCTCGCGCCGGCGACGGCCAACATACCGATCAGGACACCGCTGTGGTGCCAACCCGAGAGCTGTGTCGTTTTGCCAGGCGACATGCCATGAACCGCGCCAGCAAAAGGCTCAAGAATGAGGTCTTGCGCACTGTAGGCCAGCATGGATAAGAAAACAAAGAGGGTAAATTGACGTGCAAGTGGCTCGGCATAGACGTCTTTGAAAGCCGACTTGAAGTCACCAAAATTCTTGCGTGGCGCCGGTGGCGCAACGTGACCCGGTTTCTCGAGCCGCCAAAGGCAGGCGGCCGTGATGAGGACGGTGATGATGCTGACGCCCGCCGATACCTTGATAAGAATTTCTGGACTGTAGGGGTCAATCAGTTTGCCAACGGTACCAGCCGTGATGGCGAAGCCCATGATCATCATCAACCACACCATGGTGGCCGCCTGCGCGCGGCGTTCCTCCGGTACTTGTTTGGCCATCAGCGCCAAAAGTGAGGTACCGCATGCGCTGACGCCAATGCCGATCAAACTGAAGGATAAAACGGCGAGTGCCATGCCCGCGAGGGGCGTGTTTTGCATCCATACCGTGGCGATGGCGGCCATGAGCCCACCGCAACTCAGCACCACCATGCCACCCATCATCCAGGGCGTGCTCCGACGTCCTTTGTCGGCGCCGTAGCCCATTCGAGGTCTGATGATCTGCACCGCGTAATGCCACGCGACCAGGAATCCGGGAAGCAGGGCGGGTAATGCCAACTCGACCACCATGATGCGGTTGAGCGTCGATGTGGTGACGACCACAACAGCACCAAGACAGGCCTGGATGAGTCCCAAGCGAGCGATTTGTAACCATCCAAATGCGGGTGCTGTCATAAGACCCCCAAGCTGTGAAGTTGTCTCAAGCCCCAGGCACTGACCATCATGCCGCTGACGAACAGGGGGACGCCGAAGGCACTGACGTGCAGTGCACGTTCAATCGGTTGTTTGATGAAGGCGGCCATCAATGGCCATTGCAAAAAGCCCAAGACCAGGACAGCAACGGCATGCCATGGCAGTTGCCAATGCCACAACAGGCCAGCGACCGCGGCTTGCGGTAACCACATCATCACGCAGGCGACGCGCGCCGCGTTTCTGGGCCCCAGTTGAACAGGCAACGACGCCACACCCATGGCTCTGTCGCCTTCGATGGCCTTAAAGTCATTGAGGGTCATGATGCCGTGAGCGCCCAAGCTGTAAAGCAGTGCGAGTGCGATGGCATGACCACCCGGCCAGGCGCCACCCAGCAAAACGGCTGTGCCTGTCAGCCACGCCAATCCCTCGTAGCTCAATGCGCATGCGGCATTGCCGAACCAGCCGTTGTTTTTGAGGCGGATGGGCGGCATGCTGTAGGCCCACGAAAAGGCGATGGCCAACGCACAGGCAACGAATCCCCAAGTGCCCATCAGCGTTGCCCATACAAGGGAGAGCAGGGTCCATGCAATGGCAATGCCGAGGCCCCAGCGGCCTGGCATTCGGCCCGAGGGAATCGGTCGTTGGGGTTCGTTGATGGCATCGACGTGGCGATCAAACCAGTCGTTGACGGCTTGGCTGCTTGCGCAGACCAGCGGCCCCGTGAGAACGAGTCCTAGGGCGATCAGCGTCCAGTGGTCGGCCAGAGGCTGCCCCGAAGCCACCGCGCCGCAAGCAAACGCCCACATCGGCGGAAACCAAGTGATGGGCTTGAGCAGCTCGGCAACCGTTTTGAGGCGGGGTACCCGAGGTGCAGGTGTCAGGGTGAGGGTATGGGGGTCCATGTCCTCATTATGAGGAGAGACCCTGATTTGTCAATCGTGGTTGACACTTAGTGTCAATACAAAAAGACGCTTTGAGCCTAATTGAGGCTGGCGTCGGCGTCGTTTTCAGACAGAATACCGAATCGGCGCAGTTTGACGTACAGGCTTTGGCGTGACAGCCCCAGCATTTCAGCCGCAGATGCCCGGTTGTTGTGCGTCAGTTCAAGTGCCGCTTCAATGCAGAGCCGCTCGATGGTGTCAACCGTTTCGCCAACGATATCCTTGATCGGGCGCCGCCCAACCAACTGGGACAGTTCGGCGAATGGCGCGGGCAATGTTTGCGTGGTGCTGTTGGCTTGAAGGCGCCGATCCATGTCTCTCACGAAGAACGCGTACATGGGCTCCGGTTTTGACAGGTAGACGGCGGATACCTCCACGGGCAGCGTCATGCCTGACAGTGTTTTGAGTTCCGTGGCGAAATTTCGAACAGGCAGTTGCTGTTTCAGAGAGGTGTTGAAAACGCCCCAGTCAACCGAGCCCCTTGATAACCACCGCTCGAGGGATTGTCCAATAACCTGTGATGGCGCGGTTAAACCGAACAGCGCCATGCCTTCCTCGTTGATGCTTTTGACGGTGCCGGTCGGATCCGTCAAGACCCAGCCATCCGGGAAATTCTCCATCGCGGTACTCAGCACAAGTGCGGTATCGCTGTTGTCTGGCGTCGGACTGGCTGCCGTCTGGCGATTCAAGCGAATGAGAAATTGCGCGCCCCCCTCTTGCCTGAACACAATGGCCGAGACCGTCACCGCAGTGGGGGCGTTGGCGAGTTGTGCCGCGCACATTTCGACACGGCCCGTCGCCAGTGCGGTTCGCAGCAATGACTCGACATCGGCAGTGGTTTGGGCGTTGAAGCACTCGCGAAAGTCGCGCCCAACCAGTCGTTTGCTGGCGTCTTTAAGTAAGGTTTGGACGCCCATGTTCGCCTCGACAATGCGACTTGATTTGGTGTCCACCATGAGTACCGCCTCGGGCGATGACTCAAACAGAACGCGGTAGCGGGCTTCAATATGACGCAAGCGCAGGTAATCTCGCTCGACAGATTGCTGTGTTTCAACCAAGCGACGCTGCAACTCAGCGAGGCGCTCAAGGTTGCGTCCAACGGCCAGGCGTTTGTTGCCGGCGAGCGGGACGGTAATGTATTGAATCGCGGCCTCATTACCCGATGGCGTCGGGTGGTTGACATGGCGCCAGGTGAGATCCGATGGGTCGCGGTCCGGTGCCAACAACTCCTCGATTTTCTTTTTGCTCTCCACCGTGACGGTGTCCACCCAGCGTTTGCCCATCCAGCTCTGACAGCCAAGCGCAGCCATCATGTCTTGTCCGGTAGACACAACCTCAATCACGCCATTCGATGCGATCGTCAAACTGACGTCCGACACGGCGCCCAATAGCGCTGAAAATGTCGATGTATCGAGGTCTTTGGGGTTCATTCTGCCGTTCTGTGTCTACTGCGGTAAGCCGTTGGTAAGCGGTGTAGTGCGTAGCTTACACCCAATCAAGTCCACTTTCGGCCCTCTTCTATAAGTGATGAGTGATACGTTAGGCGCTGATCGGCCCGATCGTGGCGGCGGCGTCTTGCGTAACGATTGAGACGGCGGACAGGGCGTCGCCCGTTAGCAGTCGTGTGCCAGGCCATGTGAGCGCGTCGGGTGTCAGATTCGCCATCGCACCGCCCACGTATGTGTGTAAGTTTGGGTTGGCGCAGGCGGATAGCAGATCGGGTAACGCCGCCGAGATGGCTGCCAATTGGCGGTCGGTCGAGATCGACAGCATCACCGCATCGAACCAGTCAGCTTGAAAGGTTTGCTTGAAGTCCTCAATGTCGGCGGGGGTCGCCAGCGTGACGCACCAGCCTTCGCGACGCAAAAATTCACTCAACATGAAAGACCCCAGCGTGTGTTGCGCGCCCGGTTCGGTCATGACCAAAACGCACAGGCCATTGGGCTCAGCGGCGCCCTCGGCAAGGAAGCTCGCGCTGAATTCGTGCATCAACGCCTGTAAATGTGACACGGCAATCGTGATGTGGACGAAGTCGACTTGATCAGCCGACCACTGGGTGCCCAGTAACCGTGCCGCAGGGGCGAAACCGTTGAGATAAATTTCAGCCAACGACTGGCCTTGACGATGCCAGCTCGTTACCAGGTTGCGCGCGTGTTCAAGGCTTTTAAGACTGGCTTTCGCGAGGGCAGCAATCTGCAGTGCACCGGGGTGTGCATCGGGATCGAAGGTGGTCCCCCCAACCAATCTGGGACTGCTTTCTGGCGATAGCCGCGCTTTTAAAGCCTCATCTTGTGGCTCCCAGAGCGGGCTGTACGGCCGCCCCGTCTTCTCGAATTTGAACTGAGCCACATCGTTCACCTGTGTTTGAAACGGACTGGACAAGTTTCACGCAATTTGTCTAGGACTGCATTAAGTGTAAACCCTATATAACAAAGATAGTGTCAGTTTGTATTGACACACGATGTGTCAGACCGTAAAGTGACCTCAGTTCTCGTGAATAAAAGGTCCGACATGTCGTTTTCCCCACCATCGCTTTTGTACACGCCGGCGCAGCGCGCTCGGCGCGATGCGACGCGTTGGACGCTGGTTCAGGGGATCTTGGCACCCGTTCAGTTCATTGTCTTCTTGGTCAGTCTTTATCTGGTCGTAGACAGTTTGAAAACGGGCGCCAACACCGATTGGGCGTTGGCCTCGGTCGTTGTGAAGACCTTGGTGCTCTACGCCATCATGGTGACGGGCGCGATCTGGGAAAAGGTCGTGTTTGGGCAGTACCTATTTGCCCCCGCTTTTTTCTGGGAAGACGTCATCAGCATGCTGGTGTTGGCCCTCCACACGGCCTATTTGTGGGTGTGGTGGCAGGGTGTTTGGCCGGCGCAGGCGCAGTTGTGGTTGGCGTTGGCTGCCTACGCGACCTACGGCGTCAATGCCGCGCAGTACATCCGGAAATTGCGGATGGCGCGTTTGCAAAAATCGGTTGAGCCCGTTGGCCCCGCGGGTGCACAGGTGAGCGTATGAGCCCCGTAATTCCCATCCAAGCTGAGACGACCATGGGTTGTACCGACGTGGCACCGCTCGTACAGCGGGGTCAGCGTGAGGTGTTTTGTGGCCTGACAGGCATCATTTGGCTGCATCGGAAAATCCAGGATGCGTTCTTTTTGGTTGTTGGCTCACGCACGTGTGCCCACCTGATTCAGTCGGCCGCCGGCGTGATGATTTTTGCTGAGCCTCGATTTGCGACAGCCATCATTGATGAGCGTGATTTGGCGGGGCTGGCTGATGCCAATGAGGAGCTCGACAAGGTCGTCAATCAGTTATTGGCGCGTCGCCCAGAAATCAAGTTGCTGTTCTTGGTTGGGTCATGCCCATCTGAGGTGATCAAGCTCGACTTGTCGCGCGCTGCAACGCGGCTATCGGCGGTGCATTCACCCAGCGTTCGTGTCTTGAACTATTCGGGTAGTGGCATCGAAACCACCTTCACGCAGGGCGAGGATGCCTGTTTGGCCTCAATGGTGCCCGGCCTGCCGAGCCCGACAAGCACTGCCCCGAAAGAGTTGTTGGTGGTCGGTACGTTGGCCGATGTGGTGGAGGATCAATTCATCCGTCTGTTCAAAGAAATGGGCATTGAGCGGGTTCGTTTTTTCCCACCCCGGCGTGCCGACGACCAAGCACCCATTGGCCCCAACACCCGCCTCTTATTGGCGCAACCATTTTTGGGTGACACCGCGCGGGTGCTGCAGGCCCGAGGTGCCACCCTTTTGCAGGCACCGTTCCCACTGGGCGTTGAGGGCACAACGGCTTGGTTACAAGCCGCGGCAGCCGAATTCGGCGTGTCCGCTGAGCGCTTCGAAGCGGCTATCGCTGCACCTGTGGCTCGAGCCAAGGCGTCCCTCGGCCGTGAGCGCGCGCACCTCGAAGGGAAGCGAATTTTCTTTTTCCCTGACTCTCAGCTCGAGATTCCGCTGGCCCGATTCCTCGCCCGCGAGATGGGTATGACGCTGTTGGAGGTGGGGACGCCCTACCTTCATCGCCAGCACATGGCCATGGAATTGGCGATGTTGCCCGCCGCCACTTTCTTATCCGAAGGACAAGACGTGGAGAAGCAGTTGGATCGTTGCCGCGCGTCAAATCCAGACATGGTGGTGTGTGGCCTGGGTCTTGCCAACCCGCTGGAGGCCGATGGCATCACAACAAAGTGGGCCATTGAGCTCGTATTCACCCCCATACAGGGGTATGACCAGGCGGGTGACTTGGCGGCTTTGTTTGCCAGGCCGCTGGTACGCCGAATGCGTTTGGCTGCTTAAGGATTACCGATCATGCAACTCACGCTCTGGACTTACGAAGGCCCGCCCCATGTGGGGGCGATGCGGATTGCAACGGCGATGGAAGGCGTCCATTACGTGTTGCACGCACCGCAAGGTGACACCTATGCCGATCTGCTGTTCACCATGATCGAGCGTTTAAAAAAACGCCCACCGGTGACCTACACCACTTTTCAGGCGCGTGACTTGGGCGGCGATACGGCCGAGCTCTTTAAGACGGCCGCTCGTGAGGCCTTTGCGCGTTTTTCTCCCCAAGCTATGTTGGTGGGGTCGTCTTGCACCGCAGAGTTGATTCAGGATGACCCGGGTGGTCTGTGCAAGGCACTCGACTTACCCGTACCCGTCGTTGCCTTGGAGTTACCGTCATACCAACGAAAAGAAAATTGGGGCGCCTCCGAGACCTTTTATCAACTGGTGCGTGCATTGGCAAAGCCCAACGAGGCGACGATCCCACGCTCCCCCGGTGCCAAACCACGTTGCAACATTTTGGGTCCGACCGCGTTGGGCTTCCGCCACCGTGATGACCTGAAAGAAATCAGCAAACCCCTGATTATGATGATATTCATATTAGTCTAGCCACTGGGCTATTATCGCATTTAGGCCTGAAAGACAACGGGCGCGAGTATCTAGGCGCACGGAACAGTAAGCTGATGATATTCCCTG
>JALQVQ010000276.1 GCA_023260315.1 Burkholderiaceae bacterium | reverse complement strand
CTCAAGTGTTTCCATCGCGAGGTAGGGGTGGACGGCTTCAGCGCCGTAACCTGCCAGCACGGCAAAGTGATGAACCTCGCGTGCTGACGCGGTTTCAACCACCAAACCGGTTGAGGTACGCAGGCCCTCACGAACCAAGTGTTGGTGGATAGCCGACATCGCCAACAGCGCAGGGATGGCAACCATTGACTCTGAAATACCCTTATCGCTGACAATCAAAATGTTGCAGCCTGAACGGATGGCGTCGACCGCCTCGGCACACAGCGACGCCAGCTTCGCTTCAATACCCTCACGGCCCCAGCTCAATGGGTACGTGATGTTCAAGGTGTAGCTGCGGAATTTGCCGTTCGTGTGCGCATCAATATTGCGCAACTTAGCCATGTCTTCGAATGTCAAGACGGGTTGCGACACCTCGAGGCGCATGGGCGGGTTGACCTGGTTGATATCCAGGAGGTTGGGCTTCGGCCCGATGAACGAGACCAACGACATCACGATCGCCTCGCGAATCGGGTCGATCGGTGGGTTCGTGACCTGCGCAAACAACTGCTTAAAGTAGTTGTAGAGGGGCTTGCTGCGGTCTGACAAGACGGCCAACGGGCTGTCGTTGCCCATGGAGCCCAAAGCCTCTTCGCCGTTCGCCGCCATCGGGCTCATCAGGAACTTGATGTCCTCTTGGGAGTAGCCGAAGGCTTGCTGCTGATCGAGCAGATTGGTCGTAGGCGCCCGCTCAACAGGCGCCGCCTCAACTTGCTCTAGTTTGTAGCGAAGGTTTTCAATCCACTGCGTGTATGGCTTTGCGTTGGCCAGACCTGCCTTGAGTTCCTCATCGTTGATCATGCGGCCTTGCTCAAGATCGATCAAGAACATCTTGCCGGGCTGAAGGCGCCACTTGCTGATGATCTTGGCCTCAGGAACCGGCAACACACCCTGCTCAGAACCCATGATGACCATGTCGTCATCGGTGATGCAGTAGCGCGATGGGCGCAGACCATTGCGGTCAAGCGTGGCGCCAATTTGACGACCGTCCGTAAACACAATCGATGCGGGGCCGTCCCACGGCTCCATCATCGCCGCGTGGTACTCATAAAACGCGCGGCGGCGCTTGTCCATTTGCTCGTGCTGCTCCCATGGCTCGGGGATCATCATCATGACCGCTTGCGCGATGGGGTAGCCCGCCATGGTCAACAACTCAAGACAGTTGTCAAATGTTGCCGTGTCGGATTGATCGGCAAAACTGATCGGGTAAAGCTTTTTAAGATCGTCACCCAAGACCGGTGAGCTCATCACGCCCTCGCGCGCGCGCATCCAGTTGTAGTTGCCCTTCACGGTGTTAATTTCACCGTTGTGCGCCACGTAGCGGTAGGGGTGAGCCAATGGCCACTCGGGGAATGTGTTGGTCGAGAAGCGCTGATGCACCAGGCCCAGTGCGGAGACACAACGGGGATCTTGCAAATCCAAAAAGTATTCACCCACTTGGTTTGCGAGCAACAAGCCTTTGTAGACGATGGTGCGGGTCGACATGCTGGGCACGTAGTACTCGCCACTGTGCGTCAACTTCAAGCGCTGAATGTTCGCACTGCAGGTTTTGCGAATGACGTACAACTTGCGCTCAAGCGCATCTTGAACAATGACATCGTTACCACGCCCGATGAAAACCTGGCGCATGACTGGCTCTTTTTCACGCACGGTAGGTGACATCGGCATGGCGGCATTGACTGGCACATCGCGCCAGCCCAGCAGCACCTGCCCCTCCGCCTTGATGGCGCGTTCCATCTCCTGCTCACACGCCATGCGTGAGGCGCTTTCTTTTGGCAGGAAGACCAAACCGACGCCGTACTCACCTGTTGGCGGCAGCGTGACGCCTTGCTTCGCCATTTCCTCGCGGTACAGCTGGTCGGGCAACTGAATCAACAAACCAGCGCCGTCACCCATCAACGCGTCGGCACCAACGGCACCGCGGTGGTCCAAGTTCTCGAGAATCTGGAGTGCCTGTGACACGATCGCATGTGTCTTCTGCCCCTTGATATGCGCCACGAAGCCGACGCCGCAAGCGTCATGTTCTTGGGAGGCGTCGTATAAGCCGCGTTTAGCTGCAGCGCTGCGTTCGTTTTCGTGGGTCACCGGAAGCTCCTGTCATCGATAAGACAGGCGAGGATAAGGTAAAACCCTGAGATCAGCAACAAAATAAAATAGGGTCAGAACCTATTAATTCAATCCGGGTCTACTTGGTTAATTTTATTGGGGACACATCAACTGGAGCGGGCTTTTTGGGTCGACCTGGTCGCCCTTTGCCCACGCGTCGCTGGGTCATCTGCGCGAGCGCATCTAGGAATGCGTCATCACCCATCGCCCATCCACGCCATGCACGATCCAAGATGTAGGTCGTGGTGGCGTTAGAAACCCCTTTTTCGACCAAGGCTTGATAGGCAGCCTCCCGCGCAAACGGGGTGTTGCCCAGCGCCCATACCACTGCGGGGGTATGCAACCAGGCTTCGGGGCGGCTGCCCGTGTAATGCCCCAAACTTCCCCAGGCGTGCGCATTGGGGGTGAGCGCCTCGCCCAGCCGAACAGGTGTGTGATCCATAAAGACCATGCAATTTAGGAGATAAGCGTTGCTCTGCACCAAACTGGATCGATAGCGCCCTTCCCACAAGGTACCCGTTCGCCCATGTTTGCGATTGAAAGTCCCCACATACTGGCGACCGATGCCTTGCATCATCTTCGATACGTCACCGGACGCCTCAGGCGTTGCCAAAATTTGGATGTGATCGCGCAGCATCACATACGCATGAACGCGCACTTGGGCGGCTTCAGCATGTCTCTGCAGAAGCGCCAACCATAAGGTTCGATCCGCGTTGTCAATGAAGATGGGTTCGCGGTTATTTCCTTGGGCCACGATGTGATGCGTGACGCCTGGCGCCGTGAGTCGGGAAAGCCTCGCCATCGCCGTCTAGCTCAAAGCAAACTCAAAAACCTGTTGCCCCGTGAGGCGGGCATGCTCACGGATGGCAAAACGGTCCGTCATGCCCGCAATGTAATCCGCAATCGTGCGGGTTGGACTGCTCGCCGCTGGCGCCGTTGTATCCATCGCCCGGGGATCATCGCGATAGGCATGGAATAAATCGACAACCACTTGACGCGCAATGGTTGTTTTTTCGCTGACCTGTGGATGACGGTAGAGATTGGCAAACAAAAATTGCTTCAAAGCGGTTGAGGCCGCCCGCATATCAGGGGTGAACCCAACCAAATCACGGCCATGTGCGCGCACATCAGCAACGGTCTCGACCCCTGCCGCATTGATCTGCGATTGGGTGTGCCGCATCACGTCATATACCTGCGCCGTCAACATGCGACGAATGGTCTCGGCCAGCAAACGGCGCCCACTCAATCCTGGGTGTGCGCGGCATGCTGCTTCTGCATGCTCGGCAATCAGGGGCACCGCCTGCAACTGCTCAAAGTCAATCAAACCTGAGCGCACGCCATCATCGACATCATGGGCGTTGTATGCGATTTCATCAGCCAAATTACACAACTGCGCCTCCAATGATGGCGCTGTTTTTTCGATGAAGCGCGCCCCCACATCATTGGGTCGCAACGCTTCAAGGCGCTGGGCGTTACGAAGTGAGCAGTGTTTAAGAACGCCTTCACGGGTCTCGAAGGTCAGATTCAGCCCGTCAAAATCGGGATAGCAACGCTCGAGGGTGTCCACCACCCGAAGGCTCTGTAGGTTGTGCTCAAAGCCAGCCCCCTCAGGATCTGCTGCGTCAGCACGCTGGGCGCGCATCACCTCATTGAGCGCGTCTTGCCCCGCATGTCCAAATGGCGTGTGCCCAAGATCGTGCGCCAAAGCGATGGCCTCCACCAAATCCTCGTGCAATCGAAGGCTTCGGGCGAGGCTGCGACCCAACTGCGCGACCTCCAAAGAGTGCGTCATGCGGGTGCGAAAAAGATCACCCTCATGGTTGAGGAAGACCTGTGTTTTATAGACCAGCCGCCGAAAGGCTGTTGAGTGGATGACGCGATCGCGGTCGCGTTGAAAGGGGTTACGCGTCGGCGCGGCGGTCTGCGGATACAGGCGTCCCCGACTGTGCGCCGGATCGCTGGCATATGTTGCCAGCCCCAAACCGCCAGGTAAACGACCGTCAACCGTCACAACAAGCCTCGATCACTTCTCGCACCAACGCATCCTCAGCAACGCCGATCTTTGCGGAGCCACCTGCCTCAATCAGTACAAAGCGGATATCGCCGGCCTGCGCCTTTTTATCGACACGCATGTGAGACAGGTAGGCGTCCGCGTTGGACAAGCCTGACGGATCGTTCAATTGAGGCCCCTTTACGGGCAAACCGGCACGGCTGATGATCGCCGTCAAGCGGGCAACCATCGCTGCATCAATCAACCCCAAACGCTCAGACAAATGGGCAGCCATCACCATGCCACACCCCACCGCCTCGCCATGAAGCCACGTTCCAAAGCCCAATCCGGCCTCGATGGCATGGCCAAACGTGTGGCCAAAATTCAGGATCGCGCGGATACCCGATTCACGCTCGTCTTGGGAGACCACCCAAGCCTTGATCTCGCAGCTGCGCTTCACGGCCTGAGCCAATAACCCCGTATGGCCGTTTCGCAGCTCGTCCATGTTGCGTTCCAACCAATCCAAGAAGGACAGATCAGCAATGGGGCCGTACTTGATGACCTCAGCCAAGCCGGCACTCACCTCGCGCGGCGGCAAGGTCGCCAGCGCATTGAGGTCACACACCACACGCTCCGGCTGATAAAACGCACCGATCATGTTCTTACCAGCCGGGTGATTGACGGCCGTCTTTCCGCCGACGGACGAATCGACCTGCGAGAGCAGTGTGGTGGGTACCTGGACGAAAGGCACGCCACGCATGTAACACGCTGCAGCGAATCCTGTCATGTCACCAATCACGCCGCCGCCCAAAGCAAAAAGCACCGTCTTACGATCCGCCTGGTTTTCGAGCAAGACATCAAAGATACGTTGCAGGTGCAACCAATCCTTGTAGGCCTCGCCATCGGGCAATGCAATGACGTGCACGCGCTCGTAAACACCAGCAATCGCGTCTTGTAGCGCCGCCGCGTAGAGTGGGCCAACGGTGGTGTTGGTCACGATCAACGCGGTCTGCGCCTTTGGTAGGTTCGCCCATGCACGTGCGTCAGCGACAGCACCAGCACCGATGTGAATCGGATAACTGCGGTCTCCCAAAGCAATCGGCACTGTATAGGCCGCTGCGGCAGAAACAGAGTTGTCCGGCTGGAAGGGGACAAGAGGTGCAAATGAGACAGAAGACATCGCGATTCAGTTTTGATGGGGCGCCGCCGCCGGCGCCGAAAGGTCACGCATTTCATGCTGCATGGCAATCGTGTTGACCAACATGTTGACACTGGGTCGACCCGTGTCGACCGAAAAGTGGGCCGCTTCTTGATACAGCGGGTCCCGTTGCTCAAACAGGCTTTGCAGGCGCTGCGCCGCATTACCGCCTTGTAATAGGGGCCGCGTTTTGTCATGACGCAACCGCTTTGCAAGCTCTCCTGGGGAGGCGCGCAAATAAACCACCCACGCGTTGGTGCGTAAGCATTGCCGATTTCCAAGTCGGAGTCGATCGTCTGGTCTTCTCGGGTGGATTAACGGTAGAACAGATAACTCTGACTCAAGTTAACAATTCCACCGTTATCAACTTGGGAACCGAACAACTCGCCATTCTCGAAGGTGTCAGGGTCAGTCAATTGTCGGAAGTGATTTAAGATCGTAGGGTGTGCCACCGCGAACACGAAACGGA
>JALQVQ010000252.1 GCA_023260315.1 Burkholderiaceae bacterium | reverse complement strand
CGCTTTTCAAAATCACGTGCAAGCCCTCCCCGAATACAAGGCTTTACCCATTGGCCCGGTCCATGCGGACCTGTTCCGCGACAATGCCATGTTCGAGGGTGAAACGCTCACGGGTGTGTTTGATTTTTACTTCGCAGGCGACGACACGTGGTTGTTTGATTTGTGCGTGTGCCTGAATGACTGGTGCACCGATTTGTCGACCGGCACATGGGACAACGACCGCTTGCATGCCACACTGGCTGCCTACCAAGCAGCGCGGCCGCTGACGGCGGCTGAACGTGGCTTGATCAACCCCATGCTGCGAGCGGCGGCTTTGCGCTTCTGGATTTCACGGCTGTGGGACTTTTACCTGCCGCGGGAAGCCAGTTTGCTCACCCCGCATGACCCAACCCATTTTGAACGCATCATTTTGCAGCGGCGGCTGCACCCGATTAGCTTATGAAACTGAACCTCGTCACACCCCGAACCGGCGCCAATTGGGTCCGAGACGGTATGCGGACATTCTTCAAACAACCGCTGGCGCTGGGCGGTTTGTTTTTCTTGTTCATGGGGTTGTTATCGGTGGTCACGATGGTACCCGTGGTGGGTGGCGCACTCGCCCTCATGGTTTTGCCTGCCGCGACAGTTGGTTTGATGCAGGCCTCGGCACTGGCCATGGCTGGCACCTTTCCAATGCCGAAAGTGTTGTTCACAGCCCTGACGCATGGCCAGGAAAAACGCTTGGCCATCTTGCACCTGGGCGCGCTCTACACCGTGGCCTTCTTGCTTTTGATCGGCGCGACCGTCCTAGTGGATGGCGGTTTGTTTGCCAAGGTCTACCTGTTCGGTGAGCCCATCACGCAAGAGATGATCGAATCCGATGGCTTCTACCGAGCCATGTGGCTGGGCACCCTCTTGTATTTCCCCATGGGCGCCATGTTCTGGCACGCCCCTGCGCTGGTTTATTGGCATGACGTGCCGCCCGCGAAAAGCTTGTTTTTCAGCCTCGCCGCCTGTTGGAAAAACAAAGGCGCCATGCTCATTTACATGGCGAGTTGGTTTGTTCTGTTTTCGATGGTCAGCTTGGTGGTCGTGACCGTCGTGGCGGGAATGGGTGGCCCTGGCATGATCGCGGCGCTTATTGCCCCTCTGGGCATGTTGCTCGCTGCGATGTTCTTCGCCTCGATTTACCTCACCTACCGCGACAGCTTCGTGATCGAACACCGCGTTGACACGCGCGCCTGAGTCACGGGCAAGACGCTCACTCCACCACGGTCAGTTTCGCCACACTGAGTGCCAACCATTTGGTGCCGTGGCGTGAGAAGTTGACCTGCGCGCGCGCGTCGTCCCCCTGGCCCTCAACCGCCAGCACGCGCCCCTCTCCAAACTTGGCGTGAAACACGCTCAACCCCGTTCGAATGCCAGCGGCCGCAGCGCCACGGGTGGACGGTTCTGGGCTAGGGGCTGAAACATCACCATGCCAAGCAGGCGACCAGGCAGGCGAAAGTGCCCGTGCCTCGCGCGGAAAGCCACCCCCGCTCGGGGTGGAGAATTGCCCCCTTGGGGGTGACAACCATTTCATGGTGTTTTCAGGCAACTCATCAAAGAAACGGCTTCGAATGTTGTAGCGCGTCTGCCCATGCAGCATGCGGGTCTGCGCATGCGTGAGGTAAAGGCGCTTACGGGCGCGGGTGATGGCCACGTACATCAAACGTCGCTCCTCCTCAAGGCCATCGAAGTCGGCTAACGCTCGCTCGTTGGGGAACAGCCCCTCTTCGAGGCCAGTGATGAAGACCACGTCAAACTCCAAGCCTTTGGAGGCGTGAACCGTCATCAACTGAACCGCGTCCTGCCCCGTCGAGGCTTGGTTATCGCCCGCCTCCAAAGCCGCGTGTGTCAGGAAAGCGGCCAGAGGCGACAAAACCTCGCCGGTTTCCGCGTCAGGCGCTGGCACGCCAACCCCCGTCGTGGGCGCCTGGTTTGGCCGCTCGGTGGCCAAAGCCTCGAAAGGTAGCGTGTCATCAAAAGTGGCATCGGGTGCGGTGAAGTTGGCGTTCAGGTGATCGTTTAGCGCCTGTAACTCGGCGTTCACACGAACGTCATCCTCTGGCAACGCAACTGCTTCGCGTCCGAACCCCTCTTGGCTCACAAAACTCTCTGCCGCGTTCACCAATTCGCCCAAGTTTTCAACGCGGTCTTGCCCCTCGCGCTCCGCCTCATAGTGCGTCACCAACCCGGATTGATCAATCACCATCTCGATGATGTCACGCAGATTTTTGCCGACCGACTGCTCCCGCAAAATGTCAATTTTCGCGACGAAAGCACGCAAATTGGTGCCCGCCTTGCCGGACACGGCGTCGACCGCGTCCGAAAGCGCGCACTGATGACTGGCAGCGGCATCTTGTAACTGCTCAATGCTGCGCGCACCGATGCCACGCGGCGGAAAATTGACCACCCGCAGAAAGCTGGTGTCGTCCCGCGGGTTCTCGATGAGGCGCAGATAAGCCAAGGCGTTTTTAATTTCAGCGCGCTCAAAAAAGCGCAGGCCACCATACACGCGGTAAGGGATGCTGTTGTTAAACAGGCCCGTTTCAATCACTCGGCTCTGTGCGTTGCTGCGATAAAGGACGGCCATTTCTTGACGTGGCACCCCTTCACGAACCAATTGTTTGATCTCATCCATCAACCAATCGGCTTCAGCGTAATCCGAGGGCGCCTCCATGGCGCGGACCAACTCCCCCTCCCCCGCTTCGGTGCGCAGATTCTTGCCCAGACGCTGGCGGTTGTTGCTGATCAGGGTGTTGGCGGTATCCAAAATGTTGCTGCAACTGCGGTAGTTGTGCTCCAACTTGATCTGATGCTTGACGTTGAATTCACGCACAAAGTCGGCCATGTTACCGACGCGCGCACCACGAAACGCGTAAATGCTCTGGTCATCATCCCCGACCGCGAGCATCGCGTTATCGCCACCCGCCAGCAGCTTCAGCCACTCGTACTGCAGCCGGTTGGTGTCTTGGAACTCATCGACCAACAAATGCCTGAAGCGGCGTTGGTAATGGGCACGCACCGCTGCGTTGTCGCGCAGCAATTCATAGCTGCGCAAAATCAGCTCGCCAAAATCAACCACGCCCTCGCGCTGACACTGCGCTTCATAGAGGGCGTAGATTTCAACTTTTTTTCGCGTGTCTGGATCACGCACTTCGATATCGCCTGGACGCAAGCCATCCTCTTTGGCCCCCGCGACGAACCACACCAACTCTTTAGGCGGAAAACGCTCGGCGTCGATTTTGTATTGCTTACACAGGCGCTTCATTGCGGACAGTTGGTCCTGCGTATCCAAAATCTGGAATGTTTGCGGCAAGCCAACCAACTGCGCATGGGCCCGCAAAAATCGGTTGCAAAGACCGTGGAAGGTACCGATCCACATCCCCCGCACGTTGACGGGGAGCTGCGCACTCAGGCGGGCCATCATCTCCTTGGCCGCCTTGTTGGTAAAGGTGACGGCCAAAATCCCGCCCGGACTGACCTGCCCCGTCTCGAGTAACCATGCGATGCGGGTCGTCAGCACCCGGGTTTTGCCAGACCCTGCCCCAGCCAAGATCAAGGCGTGTTCGTTAGGCAGAGTGACCGCTTGGGTCTGTTCGGGGTTCAGTGACGATAAAAGAGACATGCCGCCATTGTAGGAACCTCCACAGTCAAATTTGCTTTTCTTTTGGTTCACCAGCGGGTTGAAAATTCGGTAAAATCAGTCACCGGGCCCAAGTTTTTTGGCGTCCGGTTTTTTTTGGCCGGACAACAAACCAAGTGCTCTGCGCGAACCGACTTCTGGGTATTTCGGTACCGCGCAAATCCTTTTGTTAGTTTTAGGAACTTGGGAACCAGCCATGGAAATTTTTGATTACGACAACGTTCTGCTTCTGCCTCGCAAATGCCGGGTGGAAAGTCGCTCAGAGTGCGATGCCAGCGTCCAGCTGGGTGACCGCAGCTTCAGAATCCCCGTTGTCCCTGCCAACATGAAGACCGTCGTGAACGAGTCCATCTGTGAATGGATGGCACGCAACGGCTACTTTTATGTCATGCACCGCTTCGACCTTGATAACGTGGCTTTCGTTCGCGAGATGCAAGGCAAAGGCGTTTTCGCCTCCATCTCTTTGGGTGTAAAGGCCCCCGATTACGCCACCGTTGACCAACTGAAGGCTGAGGGCCTGACGCCCGAATACATCACGATCGACATCGCACACGGTCATGCCGACAGCGTTCAAAAAATGATCGGCTACCTCAAGCAACACTTGCCCAAAGCCTTTGTGATTGCGGGTAACGTTGGCACCCCCGAAGCGGTGATCGACCTCGAAAACTGGGGCGCTGACGCCACCAAAGTGGGTATCGGCCCAGGCAAGGTCTGTATCACCAAGCTGAAAACAGGCTTCGGGACGGGTGGCTGGCAACTGTCAGCGCTGAAGTGGTGCGCCCGCGTGGCGACAAAACCCATCATCGCTGACGGTGGCATTCGCGAGCACGGTGACGTGGCGAAAAGCATCCGCTTTGGCGCCTCAATGGTCATGATTGGCTCCATGCTCGCAGGCCACGAAGAGAGCCCAGGCGCCACAGTCGAGGTCGACGGCAAGCTCTTCAAGGAGTACTACGGCTCAGCGAGCGACTTCAACAAAGGCGAGTACAAGCACGTTGAAGGCAAACGCATTTTGGAACCCGTCAAGGGCAAGCTCGCCAACACCTTGGTCGAGATGGAGCAAGACATCCAGAGCTCAATTTCGTACGCGGGTGGCACCAAGCTGCTCGATATTCGACGTGTCAACTATGTGATTTTGGGCGGCGATAACGCCGGTGAACACCTGTTGATGTGAGCCTTGCAGGCACCCAGCGCCGAGCCGATTTAGGTTTTGGCGCTGACCTGCTTGACCTCGTCCGGCGTCAGCCAGCGCCACGCCCCTTCAGGCAAATCGGCCAACGTCAGCGAGCCGATTTGGCTGCGGTGCAAACCCTCAACACGGTTACTCACGGCGGCGAGCATGCGCTTCACCTGGTGGTATTTCCCCTGGGTCAGGGTGAGCGTCAGGGTGTGCGTTCCCGTTTGTACCGCGG
The DNA here is from genome assembly GCA_023260315.1 of Burkholderiaceae bacterium. Taxonomy (GTDB): domain Bacteria; phylum Pseudomonadota; class Gammaproteobacteria; order Burkholderiales; family Burkholderiaceae_C; genus RS62. Next base: position 1,230 of record JALQVQ010000252.1, on the reverse strand, counting down.
CATGCGCGGCAACTGGCTTGGGGTCATCGTCAAGGACCACACCTGCTACAAGACGCTCAATCTGGCTGGCATCCAACGGGTGTTTCGTGGTGACCTCGTAGACCTTGGGAACGTGGTGTTTGGGTGATGTGAGCCGGTGAATGAACTTGCCATCGTCTGACAAAATCAACAACCCAGTGGTGTCTTGATCCAAGCGCCCCACAGCTTGAACACCCGCCGCAGCACCGCCGCCACGCTGACGCAGTGGGCTCGGCAGAAGCGTGTAGATGCTTGGGTACAAACTGGCTTTCTGAGAACACTCCGTCCCAGCGGGCTTGTGCAACATCAGGTAAGCATGGTCGTGGTAGGGCCAGCGTTCGCCCTGCACCGTGAAAAACAGGTCGTCCGTCTCCACCCACGCGTCTGGGTCTTCGACGTCCTCACCGTTGTGTGTGACCAGGCCCTGCTGGATCAAGCCCAAACAGACCCTGCGGGTCCCAAACCCCTGCGAGAACAGCACATCTTGCCAACGTTTTTCACTCATATCCCTATTGTCGCTCGATAAATCAGCGTTACAGAAATTTGCACACCGTTATCGGGGCAAAATACGCTGTCATGATCCGACGCATCGCCCAATCACTGCCGACTCGGGAGAGCATCCAGGCCAACCGTTGGCTGCGGTGGATGGGCCCCGCGCTGGCACACCCTCGCCTGTGGCACATGAGCCGAAAAGGCATTGCTGCCGGTCTGGCGCTGGGCCTGTTTTTTGGTCTGCTGGTGCCGATCGCGCAAATCCCCCTGGCGGCAACCGCCGCCGTCGTGCTGCGCGCCAACCTGCCAGTGGCGATCGGCAGCACACTGGTGACCAACCCGGTGACTTTTGGGCCGGTGTATTACGGCGCCTATAAGTTGGGCGACTGGCTGCTGCATCGTGGCGACGGCCCTGTGCGCTCTCCCGACGTGCTTGAGGCAAGGCTGCAACAACTGCACGAGGCCCCCGCCCCGATCGTTGAGGCGAATGGCGTGGGCGGCCACATTCGCGCCGTTGACTGTTACACCGTCGGTTGCATCGATAGCGAGATTCATGCCCTGCACGGTAGCGGCGTCGAGTGACTTGCCAGCGATGTCAGCTGACATCACCTTTCCCGGCAGCACGTGGTAGGTAAGAATTCCAGCGAGCGTTGCAATGTTCTCGGGCTTGAGAAGATTCTCGACCGTGCCCGCTGGCAATGCCGCGAACGCTGCATCTGT
>JALQVQ010000003.1 GCA_023260315.1 Burkholderiaceae bacterium | reverse complement strand
TCGTTCGGCGCAACGCCGCATGAAACGCGTTGTCTGTTGCCTGCTTGAAACGCAGGCCTTCGCGCACTTGCGCGGTAAAGCTTTGAACCACGGTGATCGCGTTGAGAATCTCGCTGGCCAGGGCGCTGGCATCGGCCACACGGTCTTGGCTGGCGCGTGACAGGCGCCTCACGCGTCGGCCCATCCAAACGCTGGGTGCGATGACCAGTAGCAACCCGATGGCCACTTGCGCCATCATCAAAGGGTGATGCCAAACCAGCATGCCCAAAGCACCAATGCCCATTACGGCGTTGCGCAAGCCCATGCTCAGCGAGGAGCCAACGACTGTCTGGATCAGGGTGGTATCGGCGCTTAAGCGCGACAGGACCTCGCCAGTCGGGGTGTTTTCAAAAAACTGCGGGCTTTGTTGCAGCACGCGGTTATAGACGGCTTGACGCAGATCGGCGGTGATACGCTCGCCCAGCCAGCTCACCATGTAAAAGCGAGCGGATGAGAAAACGGCCAATGCCAACGCGACGCCAAGGAGCGCAGAGAAGTACCCCGCCAACGCCTCTTTGCCATCACCATTTGGGTTGTTCAAGTTAGCGATGCCACCATCAATGAGCTCGCGCAGGGCGGCAGGAAAAATCAGCGTTGTGACGGCAGCACACACCAACAGCACCAGCGCACCCAACGCATGCAGGCGATACGGTTTCACAAAAGGAATGAGCGCGGCCAGACCGGCAGATTTGGTGCGCTTGGGTTGAGCAGTTGTCGTTTGTGTGGTCATGTTTAGATTGTTAAAGGGTCACCATAGCCCGTCATCTCAAGGTAGCCCCACGCGACGCGACGTCCCGAATTATCGCGCAAGGCGCTCAGGCCTTCCCAATAAATGGTCCCAGTGGTGGCACGGCTGTCCAGTTCTTGATTGGGTGCAATCGGCGCCACGGTAAACACCCCTTGTGGGGTTTCGATGCGCCAAGTGAGGGGGTAACTGATGCCGGTCGTCGGACTTTTCCAAATGCCTTGTGGCGACCACTGAAGGTCGCCGGGACCAAAAGACCGAACGGTATCGTTTGGCCCAGAACGCCACGAGCCCCCTGTCCAAACCGCGTGACCGGCCCGATCGCGCAGTTGAAAGGCGGTGAGAGCGGCGCCGTTGTCGAAGTTCATGCCAATCCAATCCCAACCCACGGCGTCAGGTGGCATGAAGCCCTGACTCCATTCATGGTCTAGCCAAGCCACGCCTGTCATGCCCGTTGTCGTGCGGTCGGATACGGTCAGATCGCCTGTGAGTGCCAATTGTGGGTCAGTGGTGTACCAGCTGGTTGAGCGGGGATCTGGCCCTTTCTGAGACAAACCCTGTTGCCCCTGCAGCACGGTATTTTGGGTCGGCCGCACATCAAGGGCGAGGGCGAAGCCTTGTGTGGTGACGCTGGCTTTGAACGCCGAGCGCCCGCGCGCGGCGATGTCTTGGGTGTCAAAGCGCCAGGCGGTAGCGCCAGTACCCAGTCGCACGGCCATGTGGGTGTCTGACACAAACACGGGGGAGCGCCCATCATCGCG
>JALQVQ010000317.1 GCA_023260315.1 Burkholderiaceae bacterium | reverse complement strand
TTCCTCGGCAAAAATGGGCAAGCCACAGGCCACACTTCCCAATAAGGGAATATCTATGGTCTGCTCTCTAGTACCATGCCCCTCCTCTATTTCAAATTCAGCTAAATACAAGCCGCCATCGCGCTCGCTGAGAGCAGCACAGCGGCGAATGACCGCCTGCACTTGAGCGTCGCGGCAAATTACGGCGGTCGCGCTGAAATGATCCAAGCGATCTCTGAGGACTGCGTAGTCCCACCAATCGTTGACCGACAGAACGTGCGTCGCACCCGCCAGTGGCAAACGAATGGGATTGGCCCCCACAGCCAGCACCAAATCCCCATACGCAAATTGCGCTCTGTCACAGCAGACCTTTTTATTTTCGATATCAATCGCTGTCACGGTCATATGAGCGCGCAAATCAACGCCTATTTTTTCAGCCTGCTGTTGCCCAGTCGTCTGTAACAACGCGCTGACTGATCGCTTCAAGGCGAAGGCATTAGACAACATGGGCTTGCTGTAAAAGTCGCCCGCGTTGGTGGTGATCAAGGTGATCGGGTGTGATGGCGACAACGCACGCAGCTCACGCGCGAGTGTCCATCCAGCCAAACCTGAACCCAAGATAACGGTGGGCGATTGGGTCATGACCATCCGCCTTAGATTTCAACGACTTCGAAATCGGCTTTGGCCACGCCACAGTCGGGACATGCCCATGTCTCCGGAACGTCGGTCCAAAGGGTCCCAGCGGCAATGCCCTCTTCGGGGCGACCTTGCGCCTCGTCATACACAAAACCACACACAATACAGAGATACGTTTTCATTTGGGAACTCACTTTTTATTCGGTTGTGAACATTAAAAAATCGATTTAGACGGCCACCAATGCGTTGGCTCGCTCAAGCGCCGCTTTGTACTGATTGGCATGATGCGCCTCAACCTTGGCCAAGGCGGCAAACCGCTTCGCTGCTGTCGCCAACACCAAACGGAAAGCCTCAGCATGTGCCTGGCTTTCGGCGATCTGCTCATCAAATTCAGCAACAGCCGCCGCATGGCCCTCCTCTACTGCGAGATGGCGGAATGTTGGGTACATCTCGGTGTACTCGTAGGTCTCGCCCTCGATCGCAATTTCAAGCGCTTTGGCGGGTGTCATTTTTGTCTTTGGATACAGCAAGTCAAGATGACCGAAGGCATGCATCAGCTCTTGATCGGCAGTGGCCTCAAATGCCTTGGCGGTCGCCTCATCCCCCATCTCCCGCGATAACTTGGCAAAGTACCGATACTTGATATGGGCCATCGACTCTCCTGCAAAGGCCGACTCCAGGTTCTTGATCGTGACTGACGGGTTGTTTGTTTGGCTCATGATGTCATCCTTCAACAGTTAAAAAACGACGCGTTTGGTAACGCGATGAATGAATTTTGAAGGCTCTAGGTAAAACTGTAAAATGGATTAAATTCATTATTTCAATCGTTTTTACCGATGATAAATACACACCAGAACGCGGCCAACCTATCGCTCAAGCAGCTCCACTATTTCGTTGCATTGGCAGATGAGCTCCACTTTACGAAGGCGGCCGCGCGGTGTTTCGTGACGCAGTCCACGCTATCGGGCGGGATCAGAGAGCTCGAGCAACAGGTGGATGTCACCCTGTTCGAGCGAGATAAAAAACTCGTCATGCTGACCCCGGCTGGCCACGCGCTGCGCCCATTGGCTCACCAACTCCTCAGCGCCGCCGGCGACTTCTTGCAGCTGGGCAGTGAGTTGGCACAGCCGCTCAGCGGCACGCTGATGCTTGGCGCGATTCCAACCATTGCACCCTTTTGGCTTCCCAAACTGATGCGTCTGGGCGAGTAGTTGTAGCTTTTGATGAATGTGCCATATTTAAATCCTTATAACGGGAAGTATAACGGCGATCGCGTTGTAAGAGGAGCAAAAGACTAATGGATTCTCAACAGTTAATTATCGAAGAATGCGATCGCGTCAAAGCTCTTTTGTTAGAGAAAAATCGTAAGTATGGCGATA
>JALQVQ010000302.1 GCA_023260315.1 Burkholderiaceae bacterium | reverse complement strand
TCCAATTTATGTATTATGTAATTCTTTAATTTTAATTTCGGTGTTCGCCCTCGCATATCGTATAATCTTTACCTATTCCCCAAAGCGTCGATTGTGAAGCCATGATTTACGGAATCCAAATTCTTCGCGGCTTTGCTGCCTTATTGCGCGAAGGCGCCGTAGGCGGTTTCATCCATCAATGCGTCCAACTGGCTCGGATCGCTCAGTTTGACTTTGAAGAACCAACCCGCGCCAAGTGGGTCTGAGTTGGCCAATGAGGGATCGTCGCGCAGGGCTTCGTTGACCTCGGTGATCTCGCCGCTGATCGGCATGTAGACATCGGCCGCCGCTTTGACGGACTCGACCACACCAGCAGTGTCTTTTTGCGCCATGGTTACGCCCACTTCGGGTAGTTCAACAAACACAACGTCGCCCAATGCGTCTTGCGCATGGACGGTGATGCCGACAGTGGCGATGTCGCCATCAACGTTGATCCACTCGTGGTCTTCGGTGTACTTGATCATGGGATGCTCCTTTAGAAGTTTGAAATCGGGTGTTGGATATGGGTTTAGCGTTTGTAGCCGTTGGGCACGAAGGGCATGGCGGTGACCACCATGGGGACGGCGCGGCCGCGTACCATGGCATTCACGGTCGTGCCATTGGCGCTGCAGTCGCTGCTGACATAGCCCATCGCAATGGCTTGGTTGACGCTGGGTGCCAGCAGGCCGCTGGTGACTTCGCCAATGGTCTCGCCATCAAGAGATTGCAAAACGGTGTGATCACGAACAGGCACCCGCTCGGTCGCCATCAGGCCAACGCGGCGGCGCTTGACTGGAACGGTACCGTCGAGCTGCCCCAGGACCACGTCTGCGCCAAGGAAGCCGCCTGCACGGGCACCGCCGGTCCGGCGGACCTTCTGGATGGCCCAATTAAGGCCCGCCTCAATGGGGGTGGTCTCGGTGTCGATGTCGTTGCCGTAAAGGCACAAACCCGCCTCAAGTCGCAGGGAGTTGCGAGCGCCGAGGCCAATGGGCTGTGCGCGGTCGTCCGCCAAAATGGCCTCTGCCAGTGCGGTGGCTTGTGGGGCTGGAACGGAGATTTCAAACCCATCTTCGCCGGTGTAGCCGCTGCGAGTGACGTAGCAATCAATGCCGGCCAGCGTCAGCGCAGCACCTGTCATGAAGACCCGTGCGTCAACGCCTGGATTGAGTGCGCGAAGGACATCAACAGCCATGGGACCCTGGAGCGCCAACAACGCGTGATCGGGCATGGGGATGACGTCGCACTGTCCGCCAATTTGCGCCTGGATATGGGCGATATCGCCGACTTTGCAGGCGCCGTTGACGATCACAAAAATGTCATCACCACGGTTGACAAACATCAGGTCGTCAATGATGCCGCCATTGGCGTTCAGCAAGAGACCATAGCGTTGCTTGCCCACGGGAAGGTCCACGACGTCCACCGGCATGAGGGTCTCAAAAGCCGCTGCGGCGTTGGGGCCGACCAGGCGCAATTGCCCCATGTGTGAAACATCAAACAAACCGGCTTTTTGGCGGGTGTGCAGGTGCTCGCCCAGCACACCAAGCGGGTATTGCACAGGCATGCTGTAGCCAGCAAAAGGGACCATCCGCGCGCCAAGCGCAACATGCAGATCATTGAGGGGGGTGGTGTGCAGGGGCACAGCATTTTCTGCGGCAGCGGTCACGGCTAGATTCTTGTGATTGCTCGCTCGGGCGGCCATTGCCGGGCCACGATCGGAGCAGGGTTTGTCATCGCAAGGCGCCCAGAAGTCTGGGACTTGCACCAATTCCTCTGCCCCGTGTCCGCTTTACCTGAGAGATTCACACCACGTCGGCGGTGTTTGCTCCTTCGGTGGGCAAACCGAGGTTTGCCTCTCTCCATCGGGGAAACGGCAAAGCCGATGGTGATCGACGTTGCGCGTGTTACCAGTCCTTTGTACCTGAGCGTTCAGGTCACGGCGATCCGTAACCTTGCGCCTTCGGTGTCCCGCTGGGGATCTCTCCTGGCAAGACCAAATTATAGCCGTGAGGCATCGTTTTGTAACCCCATCACATGCCTGCGTAGTTGGGGCCCCCGCCGCCTTCCGGGGTCACCCAGACGATGTTTTGGGTGGGGTCTTTGATGTCACAGGTTTTACAGTGCACGCAGTTTTGTGCGTTGATTTGCAACCGCTCGCCGGCGCCCGATTCGTTGGGTACATATTCGTAGACGCCCGCTGGGCAGTAGCGGCTCTCGGGACCCGCGTAGGTCGCCAAGTTGATGCGAACGGGCACACCATCGTCCCGTAGCGTGAGATGCGCGGGTTGATTTTCTGCGTGGTTGGTGTTGCTCACAAACACGCTGCTGAGGCGGTCGAATGTGAGGACGCCATCGGGCTTTGGGTATTCAATTTTGGTGCACTCAGCAGCGGGACGCAGCTGGGTATGGTCGGCCGCTTTGCGGTGAATCGTCCAAGGGGGCGCCTTGAAGCCAAGCTTTGGCAGAAGCCACTGTTCGACACCTGTCATCAGGGCGCCGATCGTGTTGCCCTTTTTGAACCATTGTTTGAAATTCCGCGAGGCGTTTAATTCTTGGTAGAGCCAGCTGGCCTCGAAGGCGGCAGGATACGCGCTCAACTCGTCTTGTTGGCGGCCAGCTTGAATCGCCTCAAAAGCGGCTTCTGCGCACAACATGCCCGATTTGATTGCCGCATGACTGCCCTTGATGCGGCTCGCATTGAGGTAGCCTGCATCGCAGCCAACCAAGGCACCACCGGGGAAAACGGTTTTCGGCAATGACAGCAGACCACCGGCCGTAATCGCCCGTGCGCCATAGCCCAGGCGTTTGCCGCCCGCCAGGATGCTGCGGATGGTGGGGTGCGTTTTCCAACGCTGCATTTCTTCGAAGGGTGACAGCCAAGGGTTTTGGTAATCCAGGCCGGTCACGAAGCCCAAGGTCACCTTGTTGCCCTCGAGGTGGTACAGGAAACCACCCCCATAGGTGGCGTTATCCATGGGCCAACCGGCGGTGTGGATCACGCGGCCAGGCTGGGCTTTTTCGGGGGCAATTTCCCATAATTCCTTGATGCCCAGCGCGTAACTCTGGGGGTCTTTCCCCGCATCAAGTTGGTACCGTGCGATCAGCTCTTTGCCCAAATGGCCGCGCGCACCCTCCGCAAAAACGGTGTATTTGCCCAACAGTGTCATGCCCAGTTGGAAGTCATCAGTGGCCGTGCCGTCCTTTGCAACGCCCATATCGCCCGTTGCCACGCCCGCGACGGCGCCCGCATCGTCATAGACGACGTTGGCGGCTGTAAAGCCCGGGAAAATTTCAACACCCAAAGCCTCGGCTTGCGCCCCCAGCCATTTGGTCACCGCGCCCAAACTCACCACGTAGCAGCCGTCGTTGTGGAAACATCCGGGGACCAGCGCATCTGGGGTGCGCTTGGCGCCTGTCTCGGTGAGAAAGAGAACGTCATCCCCGCTAACCGGCTGATTCAAGGGCGCGCCCATGGCTTGCCAGTCGGGCAGCAGCTCGGTGAGCGCGCGGGGGTCCATGATTGCGCCGCTCAGGATGTGAGCGCCCGGCTCGGAGCCTTTTTCGATGACGACCACATCGAGTTCAGTGCCTTTTTCAGCAGCCAGCTGCTTGAGGCGTATGGCCGTCGACAAACCCGCAGGACCGCCGCCCACCACCACGACGTCGTATGCCATCGACTCGCGTGGGCCATGCGCCTCAACCAAAGCGGCGCTGGTTGATTGACGGGCTTGATAACTACTCATGACAAATTCTCCGACTGGGGTGCAAAAAAAGGGGGGTTCGAATGCGGTTTAATCAGAGGCACTATGGCGCCGCTGGTCATTGTACTGATTGATGTTTAGGGAGCACGGTATGCGATTCACCTTACCTGAAAACAAGAAACTGGTTTTCGAGATGCGTTTTCCCGTCCGTTGGGGCGATATGGATGCGATGGGTCACGTTAACAACACCGTCTATTTCAAGTACCTCGAGCACATGCGCATTGACTGGATGCGCGAGATTGGCTGCCCACCTGACCCAACCGGGGAAGCCCCCGTCATCGTCAATGCGTTTTGTAACTTTCATAAGCAACTGGACTACCCCTGCGAGGTTCTCGGCAAGATGTACGTCAGCGACCTTGGGCGCAGCACGTTTGACAGCTGGTGCACCCTCGAGCGAACCGACCAACCCGGTGTGATTTACACGTCGGGCGGGGCGACCATGGTGTGGGTGGATTTCCCGGCGCAAAAATCGGTACCCTTGCCCGATTGGATGCGGGCGCTCGTTGCTTAAGCCTTTTGCTTGGGAACCCGGCCCATCAGGTAAAACTCGGGGTTGGGCATCATGCCGGTCACACTGGCAACCCGATTCGATAAGCCAAAGAAAGCGGTGATGGCGGCGATGTCCCACGCGTCTTCGTCGTCGAACCCGTGGGCATGCAGCGCCTCGAAGTCGGCATCGTCCACCATGTGCGATGCGTTGCACACTTTCATGGCGAAGTCGAGCATGGCCATTTGACGGGGCGAAATATCGGCTTTGCGGTAGTTGACCGCAACCTGATCGGCAACCAGCGGCTTCTTCTCGTAGATGCGCAAAATCGCGCCGTGCGCAACCACGCAATAGAGACATTGGTTGGCAGCGCTGGTGGCCGTAACGATCATCTCACGGTCACCTTTCGTCAGATTGCCTCCCTCTTTTAGCATCAGTGCATCGTGATAAGCGAAGAACGCGCGCCACTCGGCGGGGCGTCTGGCCAGGCCCAAGAACACGTTGGGAATAAAACCGGCTTTCTCTTGAATCTCTGTGATTTTGGCCTTGAGATCGTCTGGCAACGTGTTCAGGTCAGGGAAGGGGTAGCGATTGGGGTTGTGAGACATGAGAGCTCCAATTTTCGTCGTTCAAACCGTAGTATCGTATGGGATTAATTTGCACATCGCTTTTTGTTGTTTCCCCATAGGAGTTCGCTTGTGAACAAGGTTTATCCCAGCGCTGCAGAGGCGCTAAAAGGTGTGGTCGCCGACGGCCAGTTATTTGCAGTGGGTGGTTTTGGTTTGTGCGGCATTCCAGAGGCGCTGATCGACGCGTTACGCGATTCTGGGGTTCAGAACCTCTCAGTGATTTCTAACAACGCGGGTGTTGATGGTTTTGGCCTCGGAAAATTGTTGGAAACGCGTCAAATTAAAAAAATGATCTCGAGTTATGTCGGCGAGAACAAAGAGTTCGAGCGCCAGTACCTGGCCGGTGAGCTCGAGTTGGAGTTCACGCCTCAGGGGACGCTCGCGGAGAAGTTGCGTGCGGGTGGTGCGGGTATTCCGGCCTTCTTTACCAAAACCGGCGTGGGTACGCTCGTTGCCGAGGGCAAAGAGACGCGTGAATTTGACGGTGAGACCTATGTGATGGAGCGCAGTTTGGTGCCTGACGTGTCACTGGTGAAGGCGTGGCGGGCAGACCGCTCTGGCAACCTCCAGTTCCGCTTGACGGCACGTAACTTCAATCCGGCGGCAGCGATGGCTGGCCGGGTGTGCGTGGTAGAGGTTGAGGAGGTGGTTGAGGTGGGTGCCATGGCGCCCGACGCGGTTCATTTACCCGGCATTTACGTTCACCGCATCGTGGTGAACGCCACGCCTGAGAAGCGTATTGAGCGCCGCACCCTCACCGAAAAAGCATAAGGAGAAAAATAAAATGAGCTGGACACAAGATCAAATGGCCGCGCGTGCCGCTGCCGAATTAGAAGACGGTTTCTACGTTAATTTGGGCATTGGTATCCCCACGTTGGTGGCCAACCATGTCCCCAATGACATCGAGGTGTGGTTGCAGTCTGAAAACGGCATGTTGGGCATCGGTCCCTTCCCCACTGAAGAGACGGTCGACGCCGACCTGATCAACGCGGGGAAGCAAACCGTCACCACCATCCCGGGCTCTAGCATTTTCGGTAGCCACGACAGCTTCGCCATGATCCGTGGCGGCAAGATCAACCTCAGTATTTTGGGAGCCATGCAAGTCAGCGCAAATGGGGATCTGGCCAACTGGATGATTCCCGGCAAGATGGTGAAAGGCATGGGGGGCGCGATGGACTTGGTGGCCGGCGTGAAGCGCGTGATCATCCTCATGGAACACGTCGCCCGCAAAAAAGACGGCACCGAAGACCTAAAAATCTTGCCCGAGTGCACCTTGCCGTTGACGGGCGTGGGCGTTGTTAACCGCATCATCACCGACCTGGGAGTGATGGATGTGACGCCACAAGGCCTGAAATTGGTTGAGCTCGCCGATGGCGTGACCCACGAGTTCATTCAGAGCAAAACAGGCGTTCCGCTCATTTAACCGGTTCACGGCGTCGGACCAACCGGCGCCGTCGCTTCAGCCAAATCATGGCGGCCCACACCCAAGTGGTCAGCAGGTAAACACCCACGCCGGTCGCGGTCGCCAAAATCACCAAGCCCAAAATGAGTGGCTTGCCCAGTGCGGTGATGCGTGTCCAAATGGCGCGAATGTGGCCGCCCACGCCATTTGCCTCAACGATCGGGGCGGGGGCCTCGTGTAGTTGTTGCAGCCTTGCCTCAAGCACGTCGGGAGAGCGTACAGGGCCGTCGCCACGATGCAGCAGCCAGTCGCCCAACTTATAGGCGCCGTAATACACCGGCCCAAAAGTCACCGGGTTGGTCACCAGTGTGCTACCGATCGCCACTGGCAGGTTGGCGCGCAGCACGACGGCGGCGGTTGCCGCCAGGGGGATTTGCGCGATCGGCACCAGCAGACCAAAAAACAGGCCCAGCGCCAGACCGGCAGCAATGCCTTTTCGGCTCATGTGCCATAAGCGAGGGTGTGCCAGCGCGGGGCCCATCCACCGCAGCCAACGGTTGGCCTGGATGCTCTCCCGAGTCGGCAGTGATTGGGCGATGCGTCGGATC
>JALQVQ010000194.1 GCA_023260315.1 Burkholderiaceae bacterium | reverse complement strand
ACACTTACTTGACGTCTTGCGGGGCAAAGTGACCGACCGGGTCAAGCAATACCAGCACGAGCAACTGAGCACCTTTGGGATTGGGGCTGACGTGTCGGATACCCAATGGCGCGCCCTGCTGCGGCAATTGGTGACCAGCGGTGCCGTGGTCATTGGCACCGGCGAGTATGCGACGCTCCACCTCGGTGAGCCCGCGCGCGCCTTGTTGAAGGGTGAAACCCGTATCAGTCAACGCGTCATGACGGCGCAGCGCAGTGGCAAACCAACCCCCAAATCCAGGCGCGCCGATGCGTGGGCGACGGGTTTGGATGCCGCTGGGCAGCATGTCTTTAGCGAGCTGAAGGCTTGGCGCAGTGAGGTGGCACGCGCCCACGACCTGCCCGCTTATGTGATTTTTAACAACAACACCCTGAAGGCCTTGGCCGAGGCGCTGCCCGCAGATACCGCCGCTTTAGAGGGCATCGCTGGTATTGGCGTGAAAAAGCGCGAGGCATACGGCGCAGAGGTTTTGCGGGTGATTCGGGACAGTTTGAAGGTCTCGGCCTAGGTTGCGCTAAAATCTGTTTATCGGGCAAGCAATGCATGCGCTGCCCAACCCCTTTTGTTGGAGCCGAAAATGTCAGACCACGCAAACGATCACAAAGCACAAGACGGCGAGCAAGACGTCGTTGAATCCATCGCTCATCAAATGCCAATCGTATTGCCAGTAGCTGGCGGCATTTTGATGTTGCTGTTGGCATTCATTGCGGTGTTTATGGGCTAAGCGCCCTGCTGGGCTAAAGCCCGCGCCAAAAAGCCAACGCCAGTCGTTGGCTTTTTTTTGCCTGTGCCTAAATAAATTGCACGGGGGCGTGTCAAAAATTCATGATCCTGGCCACCGATGACGGCTAACATTAAAAAATGGAATCAATTGTTCAGGCCCTGGCCGACCAAATCAAAGCTGCGGCTAACGATGCGGCGTTGCGCCCTCTGCGAATTCGGGGCGGTGGCTCCAAAGACTTCTACGGTGCCCCTCTAAAGGGCCTTGTTCTCGATACGGGCCGATTGAACGCGGTGGTTGCTTATGAGCCCACCGAGCTGGTCATCACTGTGGGTGCAGGCGTTCGGTTGCGAGACCTCGAGGTGCTGTTGGCTGAAAAAAACCAGTGCCTGCCTTGTGACCCCCCACACTTCGGACCGGATGCCACGATTGGCGGCGCCGTTGCTGCGGCGCTTTCAGGGCCTGCGCGTGCGAGCGCCGGCGCCATGAAAGATTTTGTGCTCGGTATCAAACTGTTGAATGCGGCGGGCGAGGTGCTGACCTTTGGCGGCCAAGTGATGAAGAATGTGGCCGGCTATGACATCAGCCGGTTGATGGTGGGCAGCTTGGGTACGCTGGGTGTGCTGACGGAGGTGTCCATTAAGGTTCTGCCGATTGCACCCGCCGAGGCGAATTTGAAATTCAGTTGCGATCAAGCCAAGGCGTTGCAGCTCATCAACGCGTGGGGCGAGCAGCCGCTGCCCCTCAATGCAAGTCTGTGGAAGCGCGACAGTGGTGGCCGTGATTCGTTGGTCGTGCGTTTGCGGGGCGCTGTCGCAGCCGTCGACGCCGCGAGTGCGCGCATGGCCAGTGACGCGGCGGGGTACGGCATTGCATGTGCCCATGTGGTGCAGGCGGAGGCGGACGCGCTGTGGTTGTCCTGTCGCGAGCAGACCCATCATTTTTTCAAGCCGCCGAGTCCCTCGGCTTGTTTGTGGCGCCTGAGTGTGGCGCAAACAGCACCCGCGTTGGGTGCCTTCTCGGACACCTTGGTCGAGTGGCATGGCGCGCAGCGCTGGGTGTGGGCACCTGCGAGCGAAGCGGCCGATATTCGCCAAATGGCCGAGGATGCGGGCGGGCACGCCACGTTGTTCCGGGTCAGTGAGCAGCACGCGGCGACCGATAAAGATGCGGGCGTTTTTCACCCCACCAGCCCCGCGATCAGTGGCATCGCGCAACGCCTGCGTGAGCAGCTCGACCCATTGGGTGTTTTCAACACCCATCGCCTGTGATTAACCGATGCAAACCAATTTAGCTCCCGAATACGCCGAACGTGCTGAAGGCAAGGCCGCCGAGGCCATTTTGCGTAAGTGCGTGCACTGCGGCTTTTGCACAGCGACCTGCCCCACCTATCAACTGCTGGGTGATGAGTTGGATGGCCCACGCGGACGGATCTACCTCATCAAACAAATGCTTGAAGGGGAAACGCCAACCCGAAAAACACAGGGTCACCTGGACCGTTGCCTGACCTGTCGCAACTGCGAGTCAACGTGTCCAAGCGGGGTGCAGTATGGCCACTTGGTTGACATTGGCCGCAAGCTGGTTGATGAGAAAGTGGCGCGCCCATTGGGTGAGCGGTTGTTACGCGGGGCGCTCAAAGAAGGTTTGCCATCAAAGCTGTTTACGCCCGCGATGAAGCTGGGACAGTCCGTGCGCGGTTTGTTGCCTGAGGCCCTCAAAGCCAAAGTGCCTGCCAAGCAAAATGCAGGTCAATGGCCGACGGCGACGCATGCGCGTCAGGTGCTGATGCTGGCGGGCTGCGTGCAGCCGTCGATGATGCCAAACGTGAATACGGCGACGGCCCGCGTGCTGGACGCCGTTGGGGTTCAAACGGTGGTTGCCCCCGCCGCTGGCTGCTGTGGTGCGGTGAAGTTTCACCTCAATGATCACGACGGTGGCAAAGCGCACATGCGCGCCAATATTGACGCTTGGTGGCCTTACGTTGCCCCGACCGACGGCCGTGCGCCTGTTGAGGCCATCGTCATGAACGCCTCCGGTTGTGGCGTGATGGTAAAAGACTACGGCCACGTTTTAGCTGACGATGCGGCGTACGCCGAGAAGGCTGCGCGCATCAGTGCCTTAACAAAAGATCTGAGCGAGTTGTTACCTGACTGGGTAGCGCCACTTCGCGTGAAGCTTGCAGAGAAAGCGAAAGCCGCTGGCGCCGGCGCGGCGGACATGCCGATGCTGGCCTATCACCCACCGTGCACGCTTCAACATGGCCAGCAATTGCGCGGGGGCGTTGAGCAGCACCTGTCGCAATTGGGCTTCTCGATTGCGGTGGCACAAAATGAATCGCACTTGTGCTGTGGTTCAGCAGGCACGTATTCGGTTTTGAATCCAGACTTGTCCAAGCAATTGCGTGACCGCAAGTTGGGCAATTTGTCTCAAATCGGCGCCGACACAATCGTCTCAGCCAACGTGGGTTGCATCAGCCATTTGCAGAGCGGCACCGAGGTGCCTGTCAAGCACTGGGTTGAGGTTTTGGATGCGGCGTTGACGGCGTAGGCTTTGCCACAGCCGCCATCAGTGCGGCCGCCATGATGCAGAGCGCGCCAAAGCCGATGTGAGGTGCGAACACAGCAGCCCCCATAACCACCGACGAGACGCTGGCGAATACCACCTCGCTCAACATGATGATTGAGGTCGCTGCGCTGGTCAGGCGCGCTGCGCCAAACTGGAGTGCCACGTTGGCCGCGATGATCGCCATTGATAACCCCAACGCAATGGGGACCCATTGGAAGTTCGCCGGGTTGGGGCTGGGCAATATGCCGGCGCCAAATCCGACGGCTGCAACGATGCCGTTTAAGAGCACCCCGCCAAAGAACATGGCGAGTACGCGTGAACCGCTGGGGTAGTTGTGACCGCGCCGGAGCAACACATTGTTGAGTGCAAACATGAAGCCCGCCATGAGTGCCAAAACATCGGCGAAATCTTGTGGCATTGGCCAACCGGTACCGGGCTCCCAGAGCACTAGCCACAGGCCAACAAACGCGATGATCAAGCGCACGAAGGCGGCGGCAGTCGGCTTCTCTTTTAGCAGCCACCACGCCAGCAAAACCGCCCAAGCGGGCATGGTGTAGAACAGCAAAATGACGCGAATCACATCACCCGTTGTGACCGACCATGTGAAGCCAACATTGGTCGCGCCGGCCGCCATGGCAAGCGCCCAGAGCGCGGGACTGCTTAACACCACGCGCCAATGTTTCCGGTACCAAATGCCTGACACCAATAGGGCTGGTGTGAAGACGAGTAAGGTGCTCCAAAGGGGATGAAACCCCGCCGCTTGAAGTTGCCGCAGCGGCCACCAAGACAGGCCCCACACCATGGCGTTGATGAGCAGGCCGATGACGGCCCAGCGTTTTTCAGCAGTGGTCATGGCTTATCCGTGTGAAGGGTCGTCACGCGCTTGGCGCAACAGCACAGCCAATTCTTGCGGGTGTTCGCGCAGGTTGCGCAGGTGCCAGCGTTGGATGATGTACATCACGCTCGCGATGCAGAGACCAAAAGCGCCGATGGCGACAAAGGCAGAAACGCCAGCGCCGGTGGCGGCGCTGTACATCAGACCGAGGACCAAAATACAGGCCTGTTCGTTGAAGTTTTGTACCGCAATCGAGCGACCCGCTCCCATTAGGCTGTGTCCACGG
Source organism: Burkholderiaceae bacterium (assembly GCA_023260315.1). Classification (GTDB taxonomy): domain Bacteria; phylum Pseudomonadota; class Gammaproteobacteria; order Burkholderiales; family Burkholderiaceae_C; genus RS62. The sequence continues at coordinate 2,060 of JALQVQ010000194.1, read as the reverse complement.
TGTTGCAGCAGGGCATTCATGGGGACAACCAAAAAGCCACCCAGCGCGCCGAGCATGATGAGGAATGGGACGGCAACCCACAGGCTCGTGATGTAGTTGAGTAACAAAATCAACAGCCCCATACCAACGCCCAGAGGCATGACTTTGCAGGCTTGGTCGAGTCGCACACGCGTGGAGGCCACAATTGCGCCGATTGCCGTGCCAATGGCGACGACGCCCACCAATTTGGCGGCCTCGGTCGTGGTGTAACTGAGGGCCACAGCCGCCCAGGCCAAAACGATGTAACGCAGGTTGCCACTCACCCCCCAGAACAGGGTGGTGGTGGCGAGTGAAATTTGTCCTAAGCGATCGCGCCAAAGGCGACGGTTGCAGTCGTAAAAGTCAGGCAGCAAACTCAGCGGGTTTTTTGGCATCGGTCGCGGTGCGACATCGGTGCGAGGAATGCGCGTATTGAACCAAGCGGCCAATGCATACACCAGCACCATACTGGCCAGTGCCGATTGCTCGATGGTGTTGATGCCCAGTGACAGACCGGGGATATCGATGCCCTGCAACAACGGGCCCACACGGGGTCCCACCAACACGCCGCCCAGGACAACGCCCAAGATAATGGAGGTGATGGTGAGGCCCTCAATCCAACCGTTGGCTTTGACGAGTTGCGATGGGGGTAACAATTCCGTGAGGATGCCGTACTTCGCGGGCGAGTAGGCGGCAGCCCCAAGACCCACCACGCCATAGGCCAATAAGGGGTGGCTACCCCACAGCATCAACATGCAACCCACCACTTTGATGCTGTTACTGATGAACATGACTTGCCCTTTTGGGCGCGCATCTGCGAAGGCGCCCACCACAGGCGCCAACAGCACATAAAACAAGGCGAACATCGGCACCAGGGCCGCAGCCTGCCAGTCGGGCGCTTGCGTGGTGCGAAGCAAAGCCACCGCGATCACGAACAACGCGTTGTCAGCGAGCGAGCTAAAGAACTGCGCTGCCATGATGGTATAGAAGCCGCGCTTCATATTTTTTAGTTTGTTGGGGCGTGGCTAACAGGGATGCAAACTGACACAATGATGAGGCACTTTGCCTGCGAAGGTTATAGCATGGGCGCTGTCTGCCAGCCGTCGCCTAATCGGTACAACCCGACTTATTTTGATTAGTATCTAAGCCATGCCGCGCCCCATTCTCGCTACGATCCACGCCGACGCCTTGCGTCACAACTTAAACCGGGTTCGCAGTCAAACGCCCAATGCGCGGGTGTGGGCTGTCGTAAAAGCGGACGCCTATGGCCACGGTATCGAGAACGCATTTGAGGCTTTGCGCGCTGCCGATGGTTTTGCCCTGCTCGATATTGCGGAGGCGCAGCGGTTGCGGGCACTGGGTTGGCGGGGGCCGATTCTGCTGCTCGAAGGGGTCTTCGAACTGCGTGATTTGGAGTGGTGCTCCCGTTTGGACTTGTGGCACACCGTGCATTGTGACGAGCAGATCGACTGGCTGGCGACGCACAAGACCCAAGTGCCGCACCGGGTGTTCTTGAAGCTGAACTCGGGGATGAATCGGCTCGGCTTTAAGCCAGATGCATACCGCAGCGCTTGGACCCGCCTGAACGCGCTGACACAGGTCGATGAGATATCGCTCATGACCCACTTCAGTGATGCCGATGGCCCACGCGGTATTGCCCATCAGATGGCCGTTTTTGAAACTGCCACCACAGGTTTGGCGGGCGCTCGGACGGTGGCGAACAGTGCGGCGGCGTTGCGTCATGCGCCCGATCAAAGCGGTGTTGCCGCTGATTGGGTGCGCGCTGGTATTGCGTTGTATGGCAGTGCACCGGATTACCCCAACGGTGATTCGGCGCAATGGGACTTGCAACCCACCATGACCCTCTCAAGCCAGCTGCTTGCATTGCAACATTTGGGACCGGGCGATACCGTCGGGTATGGGTCAACTTTTGTTGCGCCTGAGGCCATGGCGATTGGTGTGGTGGCGTGTGGTTACGCCGATGGTTACCCGCGCCACGCACCGGGCGCGCGGGATGTCGGCGCACCTGTTTTGGTGGATGG
>JALQVQ010000190.1 GCA_023260315.1 Burkholderiaceae bacterium | reverse complement strand
TGATTGCCGGCGTTGCGCATATTTATGCCGAGGCGAACTATGTGGTCATCCGCACGAAATATGACGGTGAGTCGACGGTTTACAACTGTGGCATTTACCGCGATGACATTGTCAAAACGGCTGATGGCTTCAAGTTCGCGCTGCGTCATGCGATCTATGACAGCGAGATGGTGCCGAATTCCGTGATCTATCCCATCTGAAGCCTGCAGTCGCAAGAGGCGCGACCAGGGAATGCTATTATTTAATCAATACGGTGTGAGTCGTAAATGTGTGAATTAAAAGTTAAACCAAAAAGGAGATGAAATGAAGTACCGTTTATTGGGCGTTGCCGCCGCCGCCGCCATGGCCCTGGGGCATGTGCATGCCGCAGGTGTAAAGATTGGTTTCGTCACCACCCTGACCACGGGTGGCGCGGTGATCGGTAAGGACATGGAAAATGCCGTGAACCTGGCGATGGAGCACTTGGGTGGAAAAGCGGGCAATGTGCCGCTTGAGGTGGTGTTTGCCGATGACGGCTTCAAACCAGAGGTCGGTAAGCAGTCAACCGACCGTTTGGTGAAACAAGACAACGTTGACTTCGTCGCGGGCTACATTTGGTCGCACGTGTTGTTGGCCTCGCGCAAATCTGTGCTGGATGCGGATAAATTCTTGATCTCAGCCAACGCTGGCCCCAGCCCAATGGCCGGCAAACTGTGTCACCCTAACTTTTTCTCAACCTCTTGGCAAAACGACCAAACGCCAATGGCGTTGGGTGAGGTGTTAAACCAAAAGGGTGTCAAGTCGGTGTACATCATGGCCCCCAACTATGCGGCTGGTAAAGACATGGTGGCTGGTGTGGAGCGCACTTTCAAGGGCAAAGTTCTGGGTAAGGATTTAACCAAGTGGGGTGCCGATGCCCAGCTGGACTTCTCAGCAGAATTAGCAAAAGCCCGCGACAGTGGCGCTGAGGCCTTGTTTGTGTTTTACCCCGGTGCAGCTGCGGGTGCGTTTGCCAAGCAGTACCACCAAGCAGGTCTGACCAAGTCGCTGCCGCTTTACTCCGTTTTCACCATTGATGCGATCTCTCTGCCCAAGTTGCAAGATGCCAAGTTCGAGGGTGTTCTTGGCTCGCGAACCACGCAAGAATGGGATCCCTCCCTAGACAACGCCGCCAACAAGCGTTTTGTGAGCGACTTCAAGAAGAAATATGGGAATTACCCGTCGTACTACGGTGCCCAGTCATACGATGCCATTATGTTGATTGCATCTGCAGTGAAAGCCACAGGCGGCAACATGGCAGACAAAGACGCGGTGCGCAAGGCATTGAAGGCTGCTAACTACGACTCCGTACGTGGCAAGTACACCTACGGCAACAACAACTTCCCCATCCAAAACTTCTACCTACGTGAAGTGGTGAAAGACAGCGACGGTGTTTGGACGACAAAAGTCGTAGACACTGTGTACACGAATCACCAAGACTCGTATGCAGCTGAGTGCGCGATGAAGTAACCCGGACTCGCTCCAATGCCCCGGCGCTGTCGGGGCATTTTTACGTGCGCTATCGTTAACGAAGAAGGGAAAGCCGATGGATGCGGCGCTTTTCATCATGCAGGTCCTCAACGGCTTGCAGCTCGGTTTGTTGCTGTTCCTGGTGGCATCGGGACTGACGCTGGTATTCGGAATCATGGATTTCGTCAACCTCGCGCATGCCTCGCTCTACATGGTCGGTGCCATGATTTGTGCCTCTGTCACGTTCGTTGTCGATAGTTTTTTATGGGCGATCGTCATCGCGTTGCCGCTGACCGCTTTGGTCGGATGGGCGGTCGAGCGCTTTGTTGCGCGAAAGCTTTATGCCCGTGACCACTTGGATCAAGTGCTTGCGACCTCCGGATTGATTCTGGTGTTGGCCCCCAAGCGCAGAAAAAGCTTCAAGAAATCATCGAAAAGCGTCGCGATGGTAAAATCTTCGCGTTGTGAGATCGTCTGACATTAAATTTTAATTTAGACGCTAAATGGGACGCTTCGTTGAACCGGAAAAACGATGGGCGCTCAGTGTCCAATCAAAAGCATAGTCTATAGGCGGAATATCGGCACACAAACCCACATACATTATGAAAGCATACATTAAGGTTCAGGTGTTGCTTTTGGGCTGTTATGTATCAGAGTTCTGGGGAGGCTAGCCGGTGTGCGGTAGGTTCCGAGTATCACCATCCGCGAGATGACGGATCTGGTGACGGCGAGTTGGGAAAAGCAGGAAGAGGTGGTGTTGGGGGGGTGAGGGCGGGGAGCAGGAGTTCGCTTCCTGATTTCAGCAGCAAACAGCGGACCAAATCTGTTCCACCAAT
>JALQVQ010000166.1 GCA_023260315.1 Burkholderiaceae bacterium | reverse complement strand
GCAAACACCCAGTAGCGCCCCCAGAGCTCACGCACAAAGGGATGGCAGTTCTCCACCATTGCCGGTGTTGACGCGATCACGTCAACAAGCTCACTCGGTCGGACATCCATCACGCTAGAGTTCTCGCCTGACCGCGACATCGACTCGGCCGCGGGCGATGTGCAAGCGGCCTTGTTGGCGACGCAACGGGCGTTACCCAGCGAAATGACGTCGCTGCCCAGCTACCGAAAAGTCAACCCAGCAGATGCGCCGATCTTGATCTTGGCATTGAGCTCGCCAACCATGAGCCTGGTCCAGGTCACCAACTTTGCGGAGAACCTCGTCTCGCCGTCGCTGTCAACCATCAACGGTGTGGCTCAGGTGTCTGTATGGGGTGCCAAGCGCTACGCGGTGCGCGTGGAAGCCAATCCCCGTGAGCTTGCGGTTCGTGGCCTCACGATGGATGACGTTGCCAACGCCATTCGTGCCACCAACGCCAACGCAGCGATGGGACAAATTCAAGGACCGAATCAAACTTTGATCATTGAAGCCAACACACAATTGGCTTCGGCCGCTGAGTTTCGCGATCTCGTCGTCACGGTTAAGAACGGCAACCCCGTGTATTTGCGCGACGTTGCAAACATCCGTGATGGTTCAGAAAACGAACGCGGTCTGAGTCGGTATAACGGCATCCCGTCGGTAATCTTGGGCGTTCAGCGCCAACCTGATGCCAACACGGTTGCGGTGATTCAAGCGATTTACGCCGCCATGCCGAAGCTAAAGGAGCAGCTGCCACCCAGCGTTCAACTGCACGCGCTGAACGACCGTGGTGAGTCGATTCGCGAAGCGCTGCACGACATCTACTTCACCTTGGCGCTCACCATCGCGCTGGTGGTGTTGGTCATCTTTTTATTTTTACGCCGGTTATCAGCCACCATCATCCCGACGTTATCGATTCCTGTCTCCCTGATCGCAGCCATGTCCTTGCTGTATTACATGGACTACAGCTTGGACAACATCTCCTTACTCGGTATCACGCTTGCCGTGGGATTGGTGGTGGACGATGCGATCGTGATGCTGGAAAACATCGTCCGTCATATTGAGGAAGGCATGGCCCCCTTTGCAGCCGCGATCAAGGGCGCGCGCGAGGTTGCCTTCACGATTGTGTCCATTTCAATTTCGTTGGTCGCCGTTCTCATTCCGATCTTTTTCATGCCCGGTACCCTCGGCCTGCTGTTTCACGAGTTTGCAGTCATCGTCGGTTTGGCCATTTTGGTCTCCGCCGTGGTCTCGCTCACACTCGTACCCATGCTGTGCAGCCGTTTCCTTAAACATGAATCGACAGAAGAAGCGGAGCGCAGCATCGCCTACCGCAGCACGGCGTGGTTTGAGGCGATTTTTCAAGCCACACTGCGTGGCTACGCCCGCTTGCTTGACTGGTCCCTCGCCCACCGAATGACCATGCTGGGCGCCACGATCGGCAGTTTGGCCTTGACCATCTACTTGTTCTCCGCAATGCCAAAAGGCTTTTTCCCGGAGGAAGACATCGGCCAAGTCATGGCAACGGTCGTGGGCAGTCAAGACGTGGGTCCCGAAGCCATGCAACGCCAGCTCGACCAAGTCGCGCAACGCACCCAAAACGTCGCCGCCGTTGGCGACCTGGCCGCTGCCGTTTTTGGCGGCAGCACGGGACGCATGTTCATCACACTCAAACCGAAGTCCGAACGTGAAGACATGAAGACCGTGTTGGGCCAATTGCGCCGTGCCGCAGGGGGTGTCCCGGGCGTGAAAGTCTTTTTCACGCCGCTACAAAACCTGCGTGTGGGTGGCCGTATGAGCCGCAGCCGCTACCAGTACACGCTGCAAAGCGTCAACGGGTCAGACCTCGGTATTTGGGTCGACCGTGTCTCGGAGGCCATGAAGGGTGATCAGCGTTTTACTGATGTCAACTCTGACGCGGAGAACAGTGCCCTGCAAGCCGAGCTCGTCATTGATAAGGCACGGGCACAACAACTGGGCATCAACAGCCAAGCGCTGCGGAACATGATGTACTCGGCATTTGGTGAGCGACAAGTTGCGAGCATCTACACCGACAGCGGAACGTGGGCGGTGATTCTCACCATCGACAACCCAAAGGATCAAAGCGAGCTGGATTTGATGCAGGTCCATATGCGAACCCTATCGGGTGAGCTGGTTCCTTTGAGCGCATTTGCATCGGTGAAACGGACCCTGGGTCCAACCAGCGTAAACCACCAGGGCCAGTTACAAGCCGTCACCATCAGCTTCAACTTGGCCCCCGGGGTACCCCTGGGGGATGCGACCAAAGCCTTGGAAGGCTACGTTAAAGAGATGAAGATGCCACCCAGTGTGATCACCTCGTATGGCGGTGACGCGGCTGTTTTCCAATCGTCGCAAACCAGCCAAGTGGTGTTGCTCGTGGCGGCATTGGTGGTGATCTACATTTTGCTGGGCATGCTTTACGAGAGCTTCATCCACCCCATCACGATTCTGGCGGGATTGCCATCGGCGGTGGTGGGCGGGCTACTCACGCTGCAGTTTTTTGGTCAAGACCTAACGATCATTGCGACCATTGGTCTACTGATGCTGATTGGTATTGTGAAGAAAAACGCCATCATGATGATCGACTTCGCGTTGCAAGCACAGCGTGAAGAAGGCAAAAGCCCCGTCGATGCCATGCGTCAAGCCTGTTTGCTCCGCTTCCGCCCCATCATGATGACCACGCTCACCGCAGCAATCGGCGCCCTGCCCATTGCGCTGGGTGCCGGTGCCGGCGCTGAATTACGCCAGCCGCTGGGCTTGGCTGTCGTCGGCGGTTTGGTGTTGTCGCAAGTGGTGACCCTTTTCATCACCCCCGTCATCTACGTGCTGCTTGACCGCTTCAGTGGCAAAGGCCCCATTACCGACGCCGCTCACTCGTAGACAACCACCGCTTCCTGCTGGTGTGCCTGCGCGCACCAGCTGGCAAGCGCGGCATCACTCGGATAAAAACGCGCTTGTTCACCCAGCGCCAGATCGCAAAGCGCCTGCTCACGCAGGATCTGCAAACGAATCCGTAAACCGCGGTCAATGTCACCGTGCTCGGTCACCTCCCGCTGGGGCGGGAATTCGCGCAACAGGCGGCCCACATCGGGTGCCTGGCCATTTACTTTTACCTGTAGGTATTTGCCAAAACGACAGCGCGCATCGGGCAGGCTCCACAGCTTTTGCACTTTCAAACGCAAGCCACCAGAGAACCGATCGGGTTGCGCGACCACCTGTGCAACAACAAATTCATCGTCCTTAATCAGGTGACGATATTGGTTCAGCATGCCTTCATCAACCGACGCTTCGATCGTGCCGCTCTTGTCATCGAGCTTGAAGATACCCAAACGCCCACGTTGCCCGTTAATCACACGCAGGTCAGTCACGATGCCAGCGAGCACAATGGCATCACGGGAATCCACCAAGTCAGCAATACGCAACTTAACGAAACGGCGCACCTCAGCAGCAACCTCATCAAACAGATGCCCCGAGAGAAAGAAACCAACCGCAGATTTCTCGTGCGTTAGTCGCTCCTTGACACCCCATGGCACGACCGATACCAATGGCGGCTCTTGGGTGCTCGAGCCATGGTCGTCGTCACCCATGTCAAATAAACCGACCTGGTTCGCGTTGGCTGCCTGAGCGGCAGCATACTCAAAGGCACGCTCAACGCTGGCCAACAGGCTGGCGCGATTCAAGTCGATGCTGTCAAAAGCACCCGCCTTGATCAGCGCTTCAACCGTCCGCTTGTTCATGCGCTGCTTGTCAACACGCGTGGCGAAATCAAACAGCGACTTGAATGGCCCCCCCGCCTCGCGAGCCGCCACCATGGCCTCAATGGCCTGTTCGCCGGTACCTTTGATGGCACCGAGGCCATACCGCACTTCTTTGTTGGATACCGGCTCAAAACGATATGTACCCCGGTTGACATCGGGCGGCTCAAACCCAATACCCATCGTTTGCGCATCGGCAAATAAGACACTGAGCTTATCGGTGTCACCCATTTCGATGGTCATGTTCGCAGCGTAAAACTCAGCTGTGAAATGGACTTTCAACCACGCCGTGTGATACGCCAACAGCGAGTATGCGGCGGCGTGCGACTTGTTAAAGCCGTAGCCGGCGAAGCTCTCCATCAGGTCAAAGATTTCGTCTGCTTTGTCTTGTGAGATGTTTTGCTTGGCCGCCCCCGCACGGAACAGCTCGCGCTGCTTCACCATCTCCTCAAGCTTTTTCTTGCCCATCGCACGGCGCAACATGTCGGCGCCGCCAAGCGAGTAGCCAGCAAGCACCTGCGCCACCTGCATCACCTGCTCTTGGTAGACCATGATCCCGTAGGTCTCAGACAAGACGGACTCGACCAAGGGGTGTGGATAAATCACCTCCTCACGTCCGTGCTTGCGTGCCACGAAAGTGGGGATCAAATCCATCGGACCTGGGCGATACAAAGCGTTCAGAGCGATCAGGTCTTCGAGGCGACTGGGGCGTGCGTCACGCAACATCCCCTGCATCCCGCGACTTTCAAACTGGAATACCGCCTCTGTTTGACCCCGCGAAAAAAGCGCGTAAACCTTGGGGTCATCGATGGGCACGTTCTCAAACGCGAAATCCGCTTGCCCAGGGTGCCGGGCACGAATGAAGTCACGTGCCAGCTCCAAAATAGTGAGCGTGGCCAGCCCCAAAAAGTCGAATTTAACGAGGCCGACATCCTCCACGTCGTCCTTGTCAAACTGACTGACCGCCGAGTCGCTGCCCGGTTGCTGGTACAGCGGGCAGAAATCAGTGAGTTTTCCCGGCGCAATCAACACACCACCCGCGTGCATGCCCACATTGCGCGTCATGCCCTCAAGTTTTTGCGCCATGTCCAACAGCGTGCGAACGTCCTCTTCGCGTTCAAGGCGTTCGGCGAGTTGCGGTTCTTGCTTGATCGCCTCAGCAATCGTGATGTGGGTCCCAGGCTTGTTGGGGATCAGCTTCGATATGCCGTCGCAAAAGCCATAGGCAAAGTCCATCACGCGACCCACATCACGGATGGCTGCCCGCGCCGCCATAGACCCGAAGGTGGCGATTTGACTCACCGCTTCACGCCCGTATTTCTCTTTGACGTACTCAATCACGCGGTCGCGATTGGACTGGCAGAAGTCAATATCGAAGTCAGGCATCGATACCCGCTCGGGATTCAAAAAACGCTCGAACAGCAGGTTGAACTCCAGCGGATCAAGGTCGGTGATACCCAGTGCGTAGGCAACCAAAGACCCCGCACCTGAGCCCCGGCCGGGCCCAACGGGGCAACCATTATTTTTTGCCCACGCGATGAAGTCGCCCACGATCAAGAAGTAGCCAGGAAACCCCATGTTGAGGATGGTGCCGATTTCAAAATTCAGCCGTTCAATGTAGCGTGGCGCCTCTGCCGCCCGTTTGGTAGCGTCGGGGTACAGGTGCGCCAAGCGCTTTTGTAGACCCTCGTGTGACAGTTGCTTGAAGTAATCCGCCATCGGCATCGGGGCGCCGTCGACGATGGGCGTTGGAAAGTTAGGCAACTGCGGTTTGCCCAACGTCAGAGTCACGTTACACCGCTTGGCAATTTCAATGGTATTTGCCAACGCGGCTGGCAAATCCGCAAAGAGTGCCTGCATTTCATCGCTGGACTTGAAATATTGGGCCCGTGTGAATCGACGCACGCGGCGGCGATTGGCCAGCATTTCGCCCTCTGCAATACAGACCCTCGCCTCATGACTTTCGTAGTCATCAGGCGCTAAAAACTGAATCGGGTGTGTGGCAACAACGGGCAATCCAAGGCGTGCGGCAAGGGGTACGCATGCCATGACGTGCCGTTCGTCGTCTTCGCGGTCCGCACGTTGGATCTCAAGGTAAAACCGATGGGTAAACGTCTCAGCCAAGCTGAGTGCCAATTGACTGGCCCGTGCGGTATCGCCGGCCATGAGCGCGCGGCCCACCGGCCCCGCTTGGGCGCCTGAGAGCACGATGAGCCCCTCGTTGAGCTCCTGCAACCAGCCCCACTGGACCGACGCTTGGTCCTTGCCCGTGCCGCGCGTCCATGCGCGCGCCAGCAGCTCGCAAAGGTTCAGGTAGCCTTGGTCGTTTTGCACCAAAACGAGCAGGCGAGAAAGCACTGGCATTTGCCCTGGCATCGGTGAGGTGGCCTCGCCGTCATTGGGAATGCCAGTGACAGTGATGTCCGCGCCGATCAGGGGTTTCACGCCCGCGCCACGCGCTTTCTTGTAAAACTTAACCGCGCCAAACAGGTTGTTGAGGTCGGTTATCGCCAAGGCGGGCTGGTCGTGTTGGACCGCCGCTTTGATGGCGTCGGGTACCCGCACAGCCCCATCGACAACCGAAAACTCGGTGTGAAGTCGGAGGTGAGCGAACGTGTGTGATCGGGTCATT
>JALQVQ010000126.1 GCA_023260315.1 Burkholderiaceae bacterium | reverse complement strand
AACCGTCATGAATCTTGCACCTGATATCAGGGCGCCGTTGTATTCGGCGGCTGCAGGGAGTGCTTTCAGAGGATGAGTTCGCGCAGGCCAAGTCCTCCTTGTTGCAAGAATCGAGTCGATACCAAGGATACCGTTTTGCGTAATTTGGTGTCGGTGACCAAATCCGCGTAGCGCCGGGCTAAGGCCAGATCAGACTTGGCCATCACCATATCAATGTTTGATAACAGGTTGGCAAAGAATGGCCACTCTTGCGCCATTTGACGCAGGTCTGCCAAGCGTGATGCCCGGCTTCCCGCCTTGCCCGCCATTTGGAGATGGCCCTCCAGGTAAGCCTCCACCGCAGCACCAAGGCCAAACCAACCGGGCAGTGTCAGTCGGCATTGCCCCCAACTGAAGCCCCAAGGTATCGCTCGCAGGTCCTCAATGCGTTGGCTTGGCTTGCGGGATGCGGGGCGCGAGCCGATGTTGAGCTCGGTGATTTCACGCAACGGTGTGGCGGAAAAGAAGTAATTTGCAAAGCCTGGCGTTTCGTAAACCAATGCGCGATATGCCGCCATACTGGCTTGGGAGAGTTGCTCAGCGAGGGCCAAGAAACGCGCCGGCACCTCCGCCTTAGGCGCCAGCAAACTGGCCTCGAGTGTGGCGGCGACCAAGGTTTCAAGGTTGCGCCGCCCGATATCCGGATTGGCATATTTTGACCCGATGACCTCACCCTGTTCGGTCAGGCGGATTTGCCCGCGCACGGTACCGTGGGGCTGGGCCAGGATTGCTTGGTAGCTCGGACCACCGCCCCGACCAACTGTGCCGCCGCGGCCGTGGAATAGACGCATGGCAATTCGTGGGCCGGGCAGGCCATCGAACAGTTTGGCTAAGGCGATTTCAGCGCGATACAGTGACCAGTTGCTCGTCACGATCCCACCGTCTTTGTTACTGTCCGAGTAGCCGAGCATGATGTCTTGCTCGCTGTATTGGCCAGCGGTTGGGTCGCTCTTGGCCGCGACTTGGGCGCGTCGAATCATGGGCAAAATACCGGGTAATGCCAGGTAGTCACGCATGATTTTTTCTGACTGCGCAAGGTCCTCGATGGTCTCAAACAGCGGGACCACGATCAGATCGGCCACGGCGTCCTCATTCAGCAGCCCACGGAGCAGATTGCTCTCTTTTTGGAGCAGTAAGACCTCGAGCAAATCACTGACCGATTCGGTGTGACTGATGATGGCGTGACGAATGGCCTGTGCGCCATAACGCTCACGCCCTTTGGCCGCAGCATGAAAAATCGCGAGTTCAGTTTGTGCATGTTCGCTGTAAGTTGTGCCGGGCACAAACAGGCGGCGGGCATCGTTCAGTTGGGCCAACAGCAAGCGGCATTTCTCGGTCTCATCGAGCGCGCTATAAGCGTCATGAATGCGTGCCGTTTTGAGTAACTCAGCCACCACAGCTTCATGCTTGTCTGAGCTTTGACGCAAGTCGAGGGTGCCGAGGTGAAAGCCGAAAACTTGAACCGCACGCATCAGCGCACGCAGCCGCTGATTGGCCAGCATGGCACCGAAATTTGCGTTCAACGAGTCATAGATGACCCGCAGGTCAGCCAAAAACGCAGCCGCATCGTTATAAGGCTCAGATGGGGCAAGCGCATGCCGCGCAGCAACGCCGCCGCTGAGGACCTCCAGCGTTGCCGCGAGGCGCGCGTAAACCCCCGTCAAGGCCCGTCGATAGGGCTCATCTTGCCGATGCGGGTTCACATCGGGTGAACGCACAGCAAGGGCCTGCATGTCCGCGCTGATTCGGACCAGGCGTGCCGACATGGATAACTCTGCCCCCATGAGGTGGACCTCGGTCAGGTAGTGTCGCAACACCATGTCGGCTTGGCGCTTCAGCGCTGTCTCGAGTGTTTGGGCAGTCACAAAAGGGTTGCCATCCCGGTCGCCGCCGATCCACTGACCCATCCGGAGAAAGTTCGGCGCATCGTCCATGCCCAAGGTGTCTTCAATATCCCGATAGATTTTTGGAATTTCGCGCAGGAATGTGGACTCGTAGTAGGCAAGTGAGTTGTCAATCTCATCTTCCACGGTGAGTTTTTCGGTCCGCATCAGGCGGGTCTGCCAGAGCTGGACGACGCGCGCGCGGATCAGTTCTTCATTGGTTTGTAACTCACGCGGCGCCAACTGATCGCGTTGTTGCAGGAGCTGTGCGATGGCCCGCTCAGCGTCCAAAATGCTCTTGCGTTGAACCTCGGTAGGGTGCGCTGTCAGCACGGGTGATACATGCATGTCGCCCAACGCCTTCACCAAGGCTTTTTTACCGACCCCTTCGCTGCTTAATGTGTTGAGCGCCTGCGCCAAACTGCCCGTTTGCTGTTGACCTTCACGCTCGTGGACAGATCGGCGGCGAATGTGGTGGCGGTCTTCCGCCAAATTTGCCAAATGCGAAAAGTATGTGAACGCGCGACAAACGGTAACGGTCTGGTCCCCGCTGAGGCTTTTTAATAGTTTTTTGAGCGCCTTATCAGCATCTGCATCTGCCTTGTGTCGGAAGGCGACCGACAGCTGACGGATGTTTTCAATCAGAGCGAAAGCGGCCTTGCCTTCTTGATCACGGATCACCTCACCCAGAATGCGTCCGAGGAAGCGAATGTCTTCGACCAGCGGCGCGTCTTTTTGGGCCGTGGATTGCGGTGAAGGGCTTTGAGCGGATTTTTTAGTGACCATGGCTGATGGGTTGGGTAACTGACTGACAAAAGTTGAGCCGCAGGGGGCGGGGTTTTGTCTCGGGCGCATTGATCATGCTAGCATTCGATCAATCGGATGTTTACAAACGAGTTACCAATTGACAAACGCAGCGCCCCTTAACCTCATCATTGCCACCCGCGAGAGTCGTTTAGCCATGTGGCAGGCCGAGCACGTTCAGGCGTGTCTGCGTGACTTAGGGCACAACGTCTCCCTGCTGGGTATGACCACCAAAGGCGATCAAATCCTGGATAAAACCTTGTCCAAGGTTGGCGGCAAGGGCCTCTTTGTGAAAGAGTTGGAGTTGGCTTTGGCAAGTGGTGACGCCCACATTGCGGTGCACTCACTCAAAGACGTGCCGATGACCCTGCCAGACGGTTTTGAATTGGCATGTGTCATGACCCGTGAAGATCCCCACGATGCTTGGGTCTCTCCCGGTTCGGCCGATTTAGCCGATTTGCCGCAGGGTGCGGTCGTTGGCACGTCCAGCTTACGCCGCGTGGTGTTGTTGCGCTCACGTTTGGACGCCATGGGGCGCCAGGATGTTCGCATCAAACCACTCCGTGGCAACCTCGATACCCGTCTTAAAAAGTTGGACAGCGGGGAGTACCACGCCATCGTTTTAGCGGCAGCAGGTCTGAAGCGTCTGGGATTGGCGGATCGGATTCGGCAAGTTTTTACCCCCGAAGTCATGCTGCCATCAGCGGGTCAAGGCGCCCTGGGTATTGAAATCCGATCGGATCGTGCCGACCTGCGTGAGGCCTTGGCACCCTTGGTTCACCAGCCGACGTGGTTGCGTGTGGCTGCCGAGCGCGCAGTGAGCCGTGCCTTGGGGGGCAGCTGTTCGGTCCCGTTAGCCGCTCATGCGACGTGGGGGGCAGACGGCCAACTCGTGCTGGACGCAGCTTGGGGTGAGTTGGTGGACCTTGATGCCACAGCAGATCTCACCGGGGTGCGACAGGCCAAGTTAGCCAAGCCGCTGATTCGTGCACAGCGCACCGCAGCCGTAAACGATTTGGCCGCCGCCGAGGCTCTTGGATTGTCTGTGGCGCAAGATCTGATTGCCGATGGTGCAACCGCCCCTCAGTGACCCGCCAACCGTCGTCGTTACGCGACCGGCGCACGAATGTAAAACGTGGCTGGATGCTTTCCGCAGTGCTGGTTTCCCGGCGCTCGCTCTGCCGCTCATCGAGATTACACCCGCGTTAGACGCAACCGATGCGGGCCTGCAATCCGCCTTATCGCGATGGTCCGATTGGCGTGCCATCATGTTTGTCAGTACGAACGCCGTCCATCATTTTTTTAAGTGGGTTCGCCCGGCGCAGTTGGCCGAGTGGCAGGCGTCTTGGGCGCTTGGCAAGGGGCCTCGCTGCTGGGCAACTGGTGCAGGCACCCTGCGTGCGTTGCGAGCCGCTGGCGTTCCTGAGTCCCATATCGATTGGCCCGGTGATGCGGCCCCGCGCTTTGATTCTGAACAACTGTGGACGGTCGTTTCAGACCAGCTCTCGACGCCGGGTAACGTCCTGATTGTGCGCGGGCATTCAGCTCTCACGACGAACGAGATCGCCGGTGACGGACGCGATTGGCTGGGACAGCAATGTGTTGCCCACGGCTCGATGCCGGTTTACCTGGCAGTTTATCGTCGCGGCATTCCCAGCTGGGATGCCGCGTTTGAGAATGCGTGGCGTTTGGCATTCACAGATCCAAACGCGGTTTGGCTCATCACCAGTTCACAGGCCCTGGCGCATGCCAAAGCGTTGGTCGGCGCTGATGCGGATTTACTTTGGGCCCACCGCATGGTGTGCACGCATGAGCGCATCGCCGCTACCGCGCGCGCTGCTGGGTGTCAAAGCGCCTACGTTTGCCGCCCAATCGTTGACGAATTATTGGCCACATTGAGGGCAATCTAGCGTCCTTCATAACGGTTTTTACGCGCCCTACAATGGGGGACCTCTCCAGACTGTTTATCACAAGCGAAGCGTATGACACAAACCCCTGTTGATGAGGGCAAAGCCTCAGATCAAGCAGCCGAAACGTCGGCGGTCAACGATGTGCCCCCAGGGCCGGTGCCCCCGCGTGCGAGTGGCCAAAAAGGCGGTCTCATTTTGTCCGTGGTCGCGCTCGTGCTCGCAGGTGGTGCGGTGGCGTTCTCTGCGGTGAATTGGAAGAATTTCAGTACGCTGCGAGCCTCTGTGGGTGAGCGTGTGCAAGCGACCGAGACCCAAGCCAGTCAGCTTCGGCAATTGGGTAGCGACACAGCGACACAACTGAATGCCGCGCAAGCCCGCGTCAGTGCCCTCGAGCAGCGGGTCAGCGAGCTGAACCTGCAACGTACCCAGCTTGAGGAATTGATGCTGAGCGTTTCTCGCTCCAGAGATGACACCCTCGTTCAGGATTTAATTGCCTCGCTGCGTTTCGCGACACAGCAATCACAAATCATCGGCACAACCCAGCCCAGTATTGCTGCGTTGCAGGCGGGCATCGACCGCATTGAGGGGGCCGCCAATCCACGTTTGTCTGGTGTTCGCGATGCCATGCGCCGTGATTTAGAGCAGCTACAGGGCGCGGAAAACAGCGATGTATCGGTGATCGTCCGTCAACTCGCTCAGTTGGCGGGTGCGGTGGATACGCTCGTCATGCGGGATACCGCACCACCGCCTCGGGTAATGACGGGTGCTGGTAAAGATGGTGATCCAGCGGTGTCAGACGCCTTATCGCCTGCGCCCCAAAATACCTCAACCCCGTCAGGCCTGTTGGCCCGGATACGGGGCAGTGCATCGGAAGCCTGGACCCAATTTTTACAGTTTGCGCAGTCGCAAACACAGGACCTCATTCGCATTCGGGTCGCCCAGCCAACCGACGAGTTGATGGTCACACCTGAGGCGGCGGTGCTTGTCAAAGCGAATCTGCGTTTGCAGTTACTGACCGCGCGCGTGGCATTGTTGACGGGACAGAAAGCAACCGCCTCAGCAGACATTGCGGCGGTTTTGGCCAGTATCACCCGGTTGACTGACCCCATGGCGGCCCCAGTACAAGCCACGGTTGATGGCTTGCAAAAGGCGCAAGCGGCGATTGCGGCGCTCTATGTGCCGACGCCGCAGGCCAGTCTGGCCGCCCTTAACGCGTTGGCTGTCGCGACGCCCGTTCGTTAAAGAGGGATACCGCTATGAAATGGCTCTTCTCTCTTGTCACCTGGATCGTGCTGGCGGTCTTGGCGGCTTGGTTCTTGGACAATGCGGCGATGGTCTCTGTGTTTGCCAATGGCATGCGCATCGACTTTTCGCTGAATTTGCTGGTGGTCAGTGCCATCTTGGCGACCTGGTTAATCTTGACCATCTATCGTGTCCGACACGGTTTCGGTCGCGCACTTCGAGAGGCGCGAACAAGCCGAGTGCGCCAGGCTGAGAGCCGTGTGCTGGGCTTGGTGCTGGAAGCGTTGAGCCTCCAGCTTGCGGGCCGGCACGGGCGGGCACAGACGGCGGCGAAGCACGCGATCGAGCGGCTAACAGATGTCACCATGGCGGACCAATCAACGCTGTTGATTTTGGCTCACTGGGTCTGCGCGGAAAGCGCCCAAGCCATGCGGCAATCTGATCAAGTGCAAGCGCACCTGGATGCGGCGCTGGCCGTCGCCGCCAAAGACACGGGCGTGATCGCGCAAGAAGGTGTGCGGTTGCGATCCATCCGGTGGGGGCTGGAAGCCCGTGACGTGATGTTGACCCGCGAGCGCCTGCAAGCGTTGCCCAAAGCGGTATCAAGGCGCGTTCAGGTGTGGCGTTCTAAGCTGGACTTGGCCCTTCTGGATGACCAACCGGAACAGGCACTTGAAGCGGTCCGTACGCTCAACAAGCACGGTGTGTTTGCTGGTGATACCTCGGTGAGTTTGCAACGTTCGCTTGCTGCGCGCGTCCTCAATGCCACGACAGACTTGGGTACCCTGAACGCCGTATGGAAGGCGCTGCCGGAAGCAGAGCGTTTGGGTTACGACGTCGCGCTCACATGGGTCGCAAAGCGCCTAACTCTCACAGATGCGCCCGATGCGTCGGCGGCACAGGCGCTCATTGCGCACCTGCAGCCGTTATGGGAGGACTTTGCTCACCTCAGCGAGCCGCAGCAATTGCGATTTGTTGGCTGCCTAGAGCAACTCTTACCCGCACTGCCCCAGGCTTGGCTCAACCACATCGAAGCGGCGCAGCGCGAACATCCAGCTGACGGCATGCTTCAGTTTTTGGCCGCTAAAGCCTATCTGCAACGAGAGCTCCTCGGCAAAGCCAAGACGATGTTTTTGGCGGTAACGGTGGCCGGTGTTTCAAACGCAATCAAGCGGCAAGCGTGGATTGAGATCGCCCAGCTTGAGGCATCGCGGGACGATCACGACGCCGCACAGGCGGCGTGGCGATCGGCCGCTTTGGCTTAACCGACCTGCCAGACGCGGGTGCTGCCGTCTGTCTGCACGAGCATGACATTGAAAGGGTCCTTACGACCACCGTACTCAGGGCCATCCATGCCTGGACTGCCGATGGGCATGCCGGGTACGGTGATACCCAGTGCGGTCGGTTTCTCTTTGAGTAAGCGCTGAATGGCGCTCACGGGTACGTGGCCTTCCACCACGTAGCCGTTAACCAAAGCGGTGTGGCAAGAGCCCAGCTTCTCGGGTAAGCCGAGTTGCTTGCGCTTGGCGCGATTCCCCGTATCGTATGTCTTGATAGTGAAACCGGCGTCACTCATGAGCTTGACCCAGTCTTTGCAACAGCCGCAGTTGGGGTCTTTCCAGACTTCCATGAGCGGCCGGGTCTGAGCGAAGGCAGCGCTTGCCCCAAGCGTGGTGAGTCCAACGAGGCTCACCATGCCCTTTAGTGCCAGCCGGCGGGTCGGGGAGGCGGCGTTGTCACACAAGAATCTGGTCATGGTTTTGGGTACTTTCCGATGCTTAGACAGATGGATACAGCTGGATAGAGCACCCCGACGCCACCGAGTTCCCGGTATCCCAGAAACTCGGGCGGCTTAATGGCCCAAGATCTTAGATAAAAAGTCCTTGCTGCGCTCGTTCTGCGGGTTGTTGAAGAATTCCTCGGGGGTGTTTTCTTCCACGATTTGCCCTTGATCCATGAAGATCACACGATCGGCGACCGCCTTGGCAAAGCCCATCTCATGCGTGACGCAAATCATGGTGATGCCCTGGTCAGCCATCTCAACCATGACGTCCAACACTTCTTTGATCATTTCGGGATCGAGCGCAGATGTTGGCTCATCAAACAGCATGATTTTGGGTGTCAAGCAAAGGGCACGCGCAATGGCAACACGTTGTTGCTGGCCCCCCGACAACTGCAGCGGGTATTTGCTGGCCTGTTCGGCAATACGAACGCGCTCCAGCTGTTGCATGGCGCGCTCCTCTGCCTCCTTCTTTGGCAACTTCCCGACCCACATGGGGGACAGGGTGAGGTTCTCAAGAACGGTCAGGTGCGGAAACAGGTTGAATTGTTGGAACACCATACCAACCTGTTTGCGAACTTGGTCAATGGCCTTCACGTCGTCACCCAGCTCAACGCCATCGACGATGAGCTGACCTTCCTGGTGCTCCTCCAAGCGATTGATACAACGGATCAGCGTTGACTTTCCAGAACCGGAGGGACCACAAATCACAATTCGTTCGCCTTTGGCGACTGACAAGTTAATGTCGCGCAAGACGTGGAAATTATTGCCGTACCACTTGTTGACTTTGTTAAAGGTAATGATGGGTTGAGTCATGTTGTGTGTCTCACAAAAATGTTTTCGGGGCGCTGTTAGCGCTGCTTGCCTTTGTTCACTTGGCGCTCAACCCATGCGCTGTAGCGCGACATGGAGAAGCAGAACAAGAAATAAATGGCCGCAATAAAAAGGTAGCCCTCGATGTGGAAGGCGCGCCAATCTGAGTCAGAGCTGAGGGCGATTTTCAGGGAGCCCGTTAGCTCGTAGAGGCTCACGATGATCACCAATGAGGTGTCTTTGAAAATCGCAATGAAGCTGTTCATGATGCCCGGCACAACCATCGCAAGGGCCTGTGGCAAAACAATTTTTCGTTGTGTTTGCCAATAAGACAAGCCCAGTGTCGCGGCCGCCTCAACTTGTCCTTTGGGAATCGCCTGTAAACCGCCTCGGATGACCTCAGCCATGTAAGCGGTTTGGAACAAGGTGATGCCCACTAGCACCCTCACCAGTACGTCAATGCTCACGCCCACTGGCATGAAAAGCGGGAACATGAACGAGGCCATGAACAACACGGAGATCAGGGGCACGCCCCGAATCAACTCGACAAAGATCGTACACAAACTCCGGATAGCCGGGAGGTCAGAACGCCGACCCAACGCCACCAAGAGTGACAGGGGGAACGCCAACGCAATGGAGATCGTTGCCAACATGATGGTTAACGGCAGGCCCCCCCAGCGGCCGGTCTCGACGGGTGTCAAACCCATGATGCCGCCGCCCATGAGCGCGAAAAATGCGGCCATGACGATAACCCAGGCCCCCACCAGCCATGGCTTCCAAAAGGTACGCGTGCAACTGGCAACCAAAAGGGCAACCATTAACAGTGTGGCGACCAGGGGACGCCATTGTTCTTCAAACGTGTAACGCCCAAAGATGATGAGGCGGTATTTTTCGGTGATCACGCCCCAGCAGGCGCCCACGCCGTCTGCTCGGCAGGCCTCGTGGTCGGGTAGCCAGTAGGCTGAGAAAAGACCCCAGCTCAAGAAGTTGCTACCGGCGTAAACCAGAAATGCACCAAAAAACAGGGTGGCAATGGAGGTCCGCAGGTCGCCAAATAGGTTGGCGCGA
>JALQVQ010000313.1 GCA_023260315.1 Burkholderiaceae bacterium | reverse complement strand
AATAAACTCTTCTATCTGGTCATTAGTTTTGCGCAGCACGGATGCCCTGCGTGTAGCAGGGATGCTTAGAAGCCCACCAATTGCGCCACCAGTTACAAATGCAGAGCCAATGTTAAGGGCTGATTCTTGCGGTGTTGGCGTTGGGTGCGGTCATATGGCTGTTTGCGCTCTCGCGGGTCAATGCGCGGAACGCCTATTTGACGATGCCGAAATTATATCTTATATAAGACACAAGACGTTGACTTTTAGGGTTTACCAGAGTACACTTCTGGGCAGTTTTTGGCTCGACCCACCGCCCACGTTTGGGTCACGCCTATGCCCCGCGATTCATCTCTTTTTAAACTTCATTGGAGTCTCACTATGAGCAAGAAACCCGTCCGCGTTGCAGTCACTGGTGCCGCAGGTCAAATTGGCTACGCCTTGTTGTTCCGCATTGCATCTGGCGAAATGTTGGGCAAGGATCAGCCAGTTATTCTGCAACTGCTCGAGATCCCCGACGAGAAGGCGCAAAACGCGCTCAAGGGGGTGATGATGGAGTTGGACGACTGCGCTTTCCCCTTGCTGGCTGGTATGACTGCCCACAGCGACCCAATGACCGCCTTTAAGGATGCGGACTACGCGCTGCTGGTCGGGTCACGTCCGCGTGGCCCGGGTATGGAGCGTGCCGAGCTGCTCTCCATGAATGGCGCGATTTTCACTGCACAGGGCAAAGCCTTGAACGCAGTCGCCAGCCGCAATGTGAAGGTTCTGGTGGTGGGTAACCCCGCTAACACCAACGCCTACATCGCCATGAAGAGTGCGCCTGATTTGAACCCCGCCAACTTCACGGCGATGTTACGTCTGGATCACAACCGCGCTGCCAGCCAGATCGCGGCCAAAACGGGTAAAGCTGTCGCAGACATTCAGAAGCTGTGTGTGTGGGGTAATCACTCGCCCACGATGTACGCCGATTACCGCTTCGCCACAATTAATGGTGAATCTGTCAAAGACATGATCAACGATCAAGAATGGAATGCGAATGTCTTTTTGCCGACTGTCGGCAAACGCGGTGCCGCCATCATTGAAGCGCGTGGCTTGAGCTCTGCCGCATCAGCCGCTAATGCCGCCATTGACCACATGCGTGATTGGGCATTGGGTACAAACGGCGCCTGGGTCACCATGGGCGTCCCCTCGCGTGGCGAGTACGGTATTCCTGCTGGCGTGATGTTTGGCTTCCCAGTCACCTGCGCGAACGGCGAGTACAAAATTGTTGAAGGACTCGAAATTGATGCGTTCAGTCAAGCGTGTATCGACAAGACGCTCAAAGAGTTGACAGACGAGCAGGCCGGTGTGGCACACCTTGTCTAAGCCCTTTAAACGCGTCTAAAAACACACCGTGCAGGTCGTTACCAGCCAACATCCGCGAAGCGTCCTGCTGGGCGCGCAGGCGGCACAGCTCGGCTTGCCGGTGTGTGATCACTACTGTGGCGTGATGCCACGCATGCTCAAAAGCTTGGCACTGCAGCGTGAGTTGCGTGATGCGTATGGCGCCTGTGTTTTTGATGTCACGCTTGACTGCGAGGATGGCGCTCCGGTTGGCGCAGAGGTGGCCCATGCGCAGGCGATTGCCGATCTCTTGAACGACCAGCAGCCCGCAAAAGCCGGTCTGCGCGTCGGCGTTCGTCTGCACGCGCTGAGCGCAGAGGGGCACTTCGAAAGCGATGCACGCATCATTCTGAGTGTGGCAGCGGGACAGCTCGCTTACGTGATGATTCCGAAGGTGGAGTCTGTTGCAGATGTTGACACAGCGTGCGCTGTGATTGATGCCGCAGCGGTCACCACCGATAACGTTTTTCAGCGCCGTGTTCTGCCTGTGCACGTGTTGATTGAGTCGCCCGCTGCGGTTCAGCAGGTGCACGCCATTGCGGCGCACCCGCGTGTTCAGTCCATTAGTTTTGGTGTGATGGATTTCATCTCCAGTCATGGCGGAGCCATACCCGACAGCGCCATGACCGTGGCGGGGCAATTCAGTCACCCATTGGTCGTTCGAGCCAAAATTGAAATTGCCAGCGCCTGTCACGCGGCGGGCAAAGTGCCTTCGCACTGCGTCGTTACTGAATTCAAAAATACCGAGGCGCTGCGTCAGGCTGCAAAGCAAGCGTCGCAATCCCTAGGCTACACGCGGATGTGGAGCATCCACCCCGATCAAATCCGTCCGATCATCGAGTCGTTCTCACCCGATCCAATGGCTGTTGAGCATGCAGGGCGTGTCATCGACGCCGCCATCGCAGCGAACTGGGCGCCGGTGTCCGTTGACGACCAGTTACACGACCGTGCGAGCTACCGGTATTACTGGCAGGTGATCGAGCGCGCGCACGCCACAGGCGTTGCGATTCCCTCATCGTTACAAACATTTTTTTAAGTGGAGCATCTCATGACCGATTTTTTGAAGAGCTATCAAGCGCACGTCGACGAGCGCGCTGCCCTGGGTATCCCACCTCTGCCGTTGTCGGCCGAACAAACAGCTGAATTGATCGAACTGATCAAAGCGCCGCCAGCGGGGCACGGCGATGACCTCGTCGAGCTGATTTCGCACCGCGTCCCCCCGGGCGTTGACAACGCAGCCAAGGTTAAGGCCAGCTTCCTGTCAGCCGTTGCCCATGGTGACGTGTCGTGTGCCTTGATTTCAGATGTCAAGGCAACCCAATTGCTCGGCACGATGCTGGGTGGTTACAACGTCAAGCCACTCATCGACTTATTGGATCGTCCATCGGTCGCCGAAACAGCGGCCGCCGCGCTGAAAAACACCCTGTTGATGTTTGATGCGTTCCACGACGTGTCAGAAAAGGTAAAAGCGGGCAATGCGCAGGCCAAGGCCGTCATGGAGAGCTGGGCGAATGCCGAGTGGTTTACAACACGTCCGAAAGTCGCGGAGAAAATCACGGTCACCGTGTTCAAGGTACCCGGTGAGACGAACACCGACGACCTGTCACCTGCGCCAGATGCATGGAGCCGCCCGGATATTCCGCTGCACTACCTCGCGATGTTGAAAAACACCCGCCCAGACGCGGCATTCAAACCAGAAGAGGACGGCAAGCGTGGCCCGATGGCCTTCATCAACGATTTAAAAGCCAAGGGTAATCTTGTGGCTTACGTGGGTGATGTGGTTGGCACGGGATCTTCACGCAAGTCTGCGACGAACAGCGTTGTCTGGGCAACCGGTCAAGACATTCCATATGTGCCTAACAAGCGCTTTGGTGGCGTCACTTTGGGCGGCAAGATCGCGCCCATTTTCTTTAACACGCAAGAGGACTCTGGCTCGTTGCCCATCGAAGTCAACGTGGCAAAACTCGAAATGGGTGATGTCATTGACATCTTCCCTTATGCGGGCAAGATCGAGCGCAACGGCGAAGTCGTCGAGACATTCAAACTGCGCAGCGACGTTCTTTTGGATGAGGTGCAGGCGGGCGGTCGCATTAACCTGATCATCGGCCGTTCGTTGACAGCCAAAGCCCGCGACTTCTTGGGGCTCCCCGCGACCGATGTGTTCCGCTTGCCCGTCGCACCCAAAGACTCTGGTAAGGGCTTCACGCTGGCGCAGAAGATGGTGGGCCGTGCGTGTGGATTCCCAGTCAAGGCGGGTAACCAACAAGGCGTGCGTCCTGGTACCTATTGCGAACCCAAGATGACAACGGTGGGCTCACAAGACACCACGGGTCCAATGACCCGTGATGAGTTGAAAGACTTGGCTTGCCTCGGCTTCTCAAGCGACTTGGTGATGCAATCGTTCTGTCACACCGCCGCTTATCCGAAGCCCGTTGATGTGAAGACACACCACGAGCTGCCGCAGTTCATGAGCGATCGTGGCGGTGTCGCGTTGCGTCCCGGAGATGGCGTGATTCACTCTTGGTTGAACCGCCTCTTGTTGCCTGATACGGTGGGTACTGGTGGCGATAGCCACACCCGATTCCCGATTGGTATCTCATTCCCAGCGGGTTCAGGTTTGGTTGCGTTCGCCGCGGCCACGGGTGTGATGCCACTTGACATGCCCGAGAGCGTCTTGGTCCGCTTCAAAGGTCAGATGCAGCCGGGTATCACTTTGCGTGACTTGGTGCATGCCATCCCTTACTACGCGATCAAGCAAGGCTTGTTGACGGTTGCGAAGGCCGGCAAGGTCAACGCTTTCTCGGGTCGTATCATCGAAATCGAAGGTCTGCCGACACTGAAGGTTGAGCAGGCGTTTGAGTTGTCAGACGCGACAGCCGAGCGCTCAGCGGCCGGCTGTACGGTCCAACTGGACAAAGAGCCCGTCATTGAGTACTTGACCTCCAACATCGTGTTGATGAAGAAC
>JALQVQ010000246.1 GCA_023260315.1 Burkholderiaceae bacterium | reverse complement strand
CTCACACAAATCCGTGATCACTTCGTGACCAAAGGCTTTGATCGATGCGGTGTCATCACCAAAGCCCTGCAACCGCAACCGCATCCAACGCGGGATTTCGGCGCCACACATATCGGAAAACCGCATCAACTGACTGCTGTTAGTGATCGGCATGATGCCAGGAATGATTGGCACCGTGATACCCAACTTGTCGGCATCTTCGACGAACCGGAAGTACGCGTCGGAATTGAAAAAATACTGAGTGATCGCCGAATCAGCGCCGGCTTGAACCTTGGTTGCGAAAGCCTTGAGGTCGGACTCGACGCTGCGGGCCTGCGGATGCACCTCCGGGTAGGCGGCCACCTCGATGTGGAATGTGCTACCGAACTCCGCGCGTATATACGCCACAAGGTCCGATGCGTACTGAAACTCACCCCCAGCACCGTAGCCACTTGGCAAATCCCCTCGCAAAGCGACCAACCGCTTAACGCCCATCGCTTGGAGTGTCGTTAACTGTTCGCGGACGGAGGCTTTCGTGGCGCCCACGCAGGAGAAGTGGGAGGCCGCAGATACACCCTCACTCAAAATCTCTTCCACCATTTTGAAGGTGCCTGCTTGTGTCGAACCACCGGCGCCGAACGTCACGGAGCAAAACTCTGGCTTTTTGGCGTAAAGCGCCTGGCGGACCTCTTTTTGCCGTGCGGCACCTTCGGGCGTTTTGGTCGGAAAGAACTCGAAACTAATGGGTAGGCTCATGGCCACTGTCCTTGACGATTAAGCGGTGGCAGCACGTTTCGCCCAGAGGAAAAACTCACGATTACCATCGCCCCCCTTAATGGGGCTTTCAAAAAAATCTTGCCACTGCAGACCGTGTACGCCCGCGGCCGTTCGCATCTGTTCGCGCACACGATCGTAAGCGGCGGGGTCTTTCACCAGCCCCCCTTTACCAATATCCGCTGGCTGTAGCTCAAACTGCGGCTTGACCAGCATCAGGATATCTGCGTTCGGTTTTAATAACGGCAACACCGCTGGCCACACCTTGACCTGCGATATGAACGACAGATCGCCAACCATAGCGTCGAAACCGAAGCCATCACAGAAGCCTTGTGACGCTCGCTCAGCCCAAAAAATTTGTCGATCACCGCCACGGTTTTGCATGGCTTCGACCACTTGGGCTGAGTCAATCTCACGCGCGTTGCACTGCTCGAGCGCCACAACCGCAGGGTTGTTGCGAATGGATGGGTGCAACTGCCCCTGACCCACATCGACACCAAAGACGCCAGCCGCGCCATGCTGTAAGAGGCAATCCGTGAATCCACCCGTGCTCTGCCCCACATCGAGACAGCAAAGATCGCGGGCTTGCCAGCCGGTACGCGTGATGGCACCCGCAAGCTTCAATCCACCACGGGAGACAAAACGCGTTTCGGCTTCATCGATCACATTGATCTCAACCGTTTCTGCTACGGCGTCACCCGACTTTTTAGGCGTGACCCACGCCTCGGTTGACGAGGGGCGCCACTGCACCCCCCCTGTCTCGATCAAACGTTGGGCGGCCGAACGTGTGCCAGCAACGCCGCGTTGCACCAGTAACAGGTCAATTCGCATGAGACGACCAATGGCACCGGATACAACACAGCGTGACCATCGCGATCAATAACGGTAGGTTTCAGGCTTGTAAGGGCCGGTCTGCTTCACACCGATGTACTTGGCTTGGTCTGGCGTCAACTCCGTCAGCATGGCACCCACTTTCATCAGGTGCAAGCGTGCCACCTTCTCGTCGAGATGCTTGGGCAACACGTAGACCTTACCGACCTCGTAGTCATTGGGGCGCGTGAACAATTCGATTTGTGCAATCGTTTGGTTCGCAAATGAGCTGCTCATCACGAAGCTGGGGTGACCGGTACCACAACCCAGGTTCACCAAACGGCCTTTGGCTAACAGGATGACGCGCTTGCCGTCTGGGAAAATCACATGATCAACCTGTGGCTTGATCTCTTCCCACTTGCAGCCCTCTAAACCCGCCACATCGATCTCGTTGTCGAAGTGACCGATGTTGCAAACGATGGCTTGGTCTTTCATCTTGTCCATGTGTGCACGGGTGATGATGTCTTTGTTGCCGGTCGCCGTCACGAAGATGTCAGCCTTGTCGGCGGCATATTCCATCGTCACAACGCGGTAGCCTTCCATCGCGGCTTGCAGTGCGCAGATGGGGTCAACTTC
>JALQVQ010000216.1 GCA_023260315.1 Burkholderiaceae bacterium | reverse complement strand
CGGGCGACATTCTAGTTGGCAAGATCACACCGAAGGGCGAAAGCCCGATGACGCCGGAAGAAAAACTTCTCCGCGCTATCTTCGGTGAAAAAGCTTCGGACGTTCGTGACACCTCGCTGCGTCTCGCTCCGGGTGACTACGGTACTGTCGTTGAAGTTCGTGTATTCAACCGCCACGGCGTTGAAAAAGACGAACGTGCTCTGCAGATCGAGCGCGAAGAGGTCGAAAGCCTCGCTCGCGACCGTGACGACGAGCTCGGCATTCTGGACCGCAACATCTACGCTCGTCTCAAGGACATGATCCTTGGTCAGGAAGCTGTGAAAGGCCCGAAAGGCTTTAAGGCGAACTCTATCGTAACTGAAGAGTCGCTGTCTGAGCTGAGCCGTGGCCAGTGGTGGCAGATTGCTCTGAAGGACGAAGACACGGCAAAGATCGTCGAAGCCCTGAACGAGCAATACGAAGCACAGAAGCGCCAGCTTGATGCACGTTTCGAAGACAAGGTCGAAAAAGTCCGCCGTGGCGACGACCTGCCGCCGGGCGTGATGAAAATGGTCAAAGTCTTCATCGCGGTTAAGCGCAAGCTTCAGCCGGGCGATAAGATGGCAGGCCGTCACGGGAACAAAGGTGTTATTTCGAAGGTTGTTCCTATCGAAGACATGCCGTTCCTCGCTGATGGTACTCCGGTAGACTTCGTGCTGAACCCGCTGGGCGTTCCGTCGCGTATGAACGTTGGTCAGATTCTTGAAACCCACATGGGTTGGGCATCGCGTGGTCTGGGTCTCCAGATCGACGAGGCTCTGCAAGAATACCGTCGTTCGGGCGATATGACCCCTGTTCGTGACGCACTGAAAATCACCTACGGTGATGCAGTCTACGAAGAAGGCTTTGCTGATCTGGACGAAGATCTGCTGATCGATACGGCTTCGAACTCTGTTCGCGGTGTACCGATCGCAACTCCGGTCTTCGACGGTGCTAAAGACGCTGACGTAAACGACGCGCTGGCGCGCGCCGGTTTCGACACCTCGGGTCAGTCGGTACTCTTCGACGGTCGTACGGGTGAACAGTTCGCTCGTAAGGTTACCGTTGGTGTTAAATACCTGCTGAAACTGCACCACCTGGTCGACGATAAAATCCACGCTCGTTCCACTGGTCCGTACTCGCTTGTTACTCAGCAGCCGCTGGGTGGTAAGGCGCAGTTCGGTGGTCAGCGCTTTGGTGAGATGGAGGTCTGGGCACTTGAGGCTTATGGCGCTGCATACACCCTGCAGGAAATGCTCACCGTTAAGTCGGATGACGTTGCAGGTCGTACCAAAGTCTACGAGTCGATCGTCAAAGGTGAGGACAACTTCGAAGCCGGCGTACCGGAATCGTTCAACGTTCTTGTCAAAGAGGTCCGGGGCCTTGGCCTCAATATGGAACTCCTGGATGCGGAAGATGATGAGTGAGGCGTTCGCGCCTCACCTCTCCCCTTCCCACTGATACGTAAGGAAATACGATGAACCAGGAACTGACCAACAACCCGTTCAACCCGCTCACGCCCGCTAAGGCATTCGACGAGATCAAAGTCTCGCTCGCATCGCCTGAGCGTATCCTGTCGTGGTCGTTCGGTGAGATTAAGAAACCAGAAACCATCAACTACCGCACGTTCAAACCAGAACGCGACGGTCTCTTCTGTGCCCGTATCTTTGGTCCGATCAAAGACTACGAATGCCTTTGCGGTAAATATAAGCGCATGAAGTATCGCGGCGTTGTCTGCGAAAAATGTGGTGTTGAAGTTACGCTCCAGAAAGTGCGCCGCGAGCGTATGGGCCACATCGAACTGGCCTCGCCTGTTGCACACATCTGGTTCTTGAAATCGCTCCCGTCGCGGATCGGCCTCATGCTCGACATGACGCTCCGTGATCTGGAACGGATTCTGTACTTTGAAAACTACGTTGTGATCGAGCCGGGTTTGACCGACTTGACCTACGGCCAGTTGATGACCGAGGAAGAATTCCTCGACGCACAGGACACCTACGGCATGGACGCTTTCCAAGCGAACATCGGTGCCGAAGCGATCCGCGAAATGCTGTCGATGATTGACCTCGAAGCAACTGCAGAGCAGCTGCGCGAAGAGCTGAAGGAAGCCACTGGCGAACTGAAGCCTAAAAAGATCATCAAGCGTCTGAAAATCGTTGAGAACTTCCTCGAGTCGGGCAACCGTCCTGAGTGGATGATCCTCACCGTGATCCCTGTGATCCCGCCAGAACTGCGTCCGCTGGTTCCGCTGGATGGTGGCCGCTTTGCGACCTCCGACCTCAACGACCTGTATCGCCGCGTGATCAACCGGAACAACCGTTTGAAGCGGTCAAACCGGGCGGCGTCATCATGCACATTGGTTTACAAGACTGGGCCAGTGAGATTGACATGCGAAAGCTCACGCTGGCCGAGGTCACCTTGTTGGGCGCTTATACCTACACGCAAGCCGATCTGCGCGAGACCGTACGCCAACTGGAAGAAGGCGTCTTTGGCGACCTCAACTGGGTCGAGGAACGTCCGCTAAAAGATGGCGCACTCGCGTTCAGTGAGATTGCAGCGGGTAAGGTGGCATCCGCGAAAGTGGTGTTGATCCCCTGATGCTTGCACGTTTCATGACCCGTTTTGGGAGCGTTGATCAGTTAAGACAACTACAACGATTAAGTCCAGGGGTTTCCCTTGCGCTCGTCCTCGCGTTGTCTGCGACCTTCGTCTCTGAGCACTACGGCGGTCCCAAATACCTGTATGCCCTGTTAATGGGCATGGCATTCCATCACCTCTCGGGTGTTGATCGCTACACCCCGGGTATCGAGTTTGCAGCGAAAAAACTCGTTCGAATCGGTGTTGCCCTGCTCGGACTGCGCATCATGGTCGGCGACCTGCACGACCTCGGCGTGTTCGGCGCCCTCGCGCTGGCAACTGGCCTGGTAGCGACAATCTTTTTCGGTATTTGGTGTGCAGGGCGTTTGGGTTTGCCCAAAAGTCTGGGTATCTTGAGTGGTGGTGGCACAGGCATCTGCGGTATCTCAGCTACCCTCGCCATTTCAGCCACGCTGCCTCAAACCGAAGAGGTTGAACAGATGACCCTGCTCACCGCGATTGGCATCGCCGCGTTTTCGACCCTCGCGATGGTGACCTATCCCTTGATCGTCGCGTCATTCGGCTTAACAACCAATGAAGCCGGTTTCATGCTCGGCGGAGCGATCCACGATGTGGCGCAGGTCGTTGGCGCCGGTTACATCATCTCGCCAGATGTGGCGGATTTTGCGACGCTGACAAAGATGTTTCGGGTTGCCATGCTCATGCCAGTTGTGGTCGCAATGGCCATGATCTTTCGCAGCAGCCGCGCAGCAGCCAGCCCTGGTGCCAAGGTGTCATTCACACAAGTCACGCCGGTATTTCTGTTGGTGTTTATCGCGCTGGCGGTTTTGAACAACACGGTCGCGCTACCACCCATAGCGGTGAGTACTCTCACGGACTTATCGGGGTGGTGCTTGGTCGTCTCGATCGCCGCGCTCGGCGTCAAGACCTCGCTGGAAAAATTATCCAAATTAGGTTGGCGACCCATCGCCCTGTTCATCTTTGAAGCGCTATTCATCCTGAGTTGGATGCTGGTTGCGCTGTTCATAGGCAGGCTAACCTAACCCGTCACATTCCTATTGATGTGAAACTTGATTTTGTAAACCCATAAAACCGGAGACTCGACATGAAGCAAATTTCGAAAATTACATTGGCTGTCTTAACTACCGTTGCGACATCTATGGCTGCCGCAGCGGACTTCCCATCCAAGACGGTCAACTACGTCATCCCTTTTGGGCCTGGCGGTGAGTCAGACATCTCTGCACGTCTCCAAGAGCCCGTGTTCAAGAAGCTCACGGGGCAGAGCTTGGCGATCCAATACAAGCCCGGCGCTGGTGGCGCGGCTGGCTGGTCAAAGCTCAATGACATGACTGCCGACGGCTATACCGTGATGGGTACAAATTTGCCACATATCGTTCTCCAACCGATGGCCAAAGACGTTGGTTACCAAACGGATGATGTAACGACTGTATTCTGGTTCCACTACACGCCTGACGCCTTATTGGTTCCCAGCGGAAGTCCTGTCAAAAATCTCAAGGACTTCATCGCTGCTGCAAAGCAGGCACCTGGTGCGACGACGCTCTCTGGCTCCGGTACCAACTCTGCAAACCACCTGGCGCAACAGCAGTTCGATAAGTTGGCTGGTATCAAGACAACCTATATTCCATTCAAGGGAACTGGCGCATCCAATGCCGCATTGTTGGGTAATCAGGTCAGTGGCAGCTGGGGCTACAGCACCGTTCAAATTAAGTTAGGTGATCAAGTGCGGTGTCTCGGCGTCGCCATGGAACAGCGCCACCCCCAGTTGCCCAATTGCCCGACCTTCAAGGAGCAAGGCTTCGATTTGGTTGGCGGAGCTTACCGCGGCGTAGCCGTGCCCAAGTCAACACCAGCTGATATTCAAATGAAACTGGCGTCAGATCTGGCGAAAGTTAATGCAGACCCTGAATTCATCAGCAAGATGGAAGCCGGTGGTTTCGCTATGTTGAATGTGGGGCCCAAAGAAATGCCCCAGTTCATGGCTGATATCAAAGCGCGATACGGTGCACTTGCGAAAGAAATGGGTATCGTTAAGAAATAAGCCGTTTAAAGGGTCGCTATCAGATGGAAACGCTTGATTATTTGTTAGCGGCCCTCACCCCGCTCAATTTGCTACTGGCAATTGGCGGGGTCATTGCAGGTACGGTTATAGGTGCCTTGCCGGGTTTAACCGCCACGATGGCTGTTGCTGTGTTAGTGCCCTTTACTTTCACAATGGAACCCGCCGCTGCACTGATCGTGCTCGGTGCTATTTACACCGGTGCAATCTACGGTGGTGCGTATGCGGCGATCTTGCTCAACACGCCGGGGACTCCCTCCGCGATCGCGACAACCTTTGACGGTTATCCCATGGCGCGCCGGGGTGATGGCGATTTGGCTCTCACGGTTGCATGCCTCGCATCAGTTATCGGTGGTCTGGTTGGTGCAGGGTTTCTTTGGTTGCTTGCACCACCGATGGCCACCGTTGCGCTCAAATTTGGTCCCGTCGAGTATTTCTGGCTGGGTTTATTTGGCCTAACGTTGATTGCCTCGCTGGGTGAGGGGAGCACCATCAAAGGTCTGATTGGTGGTTGCGTTGGCCTCTTGTTATCCATGATTGGTGTTGCGGAGGTCGGAGGCGACATCCGATTTGTCGGCGACTTCAAGCCGTTACTCGGCGGGATCGATGTCATCGCCGCGTTGATTGGTTTGTACTGTATCCCCGTGCTGATTGACCTTGTTGCAACTCCGGTTGCGCATCTCGATTCAGGCGGACGCATTTCTAGCTTCCGCCTCGCAGAGGCGATTCACATCGTTAAGAATGCCAAATTTAATTTGGCACGGAGCTCGGTAATTGGTACCGTCGTTGGCATCTTGCCAGGGGCGGGTGGATCAGTGGCGTCTCTGATTTCCTACTCTGAGGCTAAGCGCGCCTCGAAGCGTCGCGCCTTTTTCGGTAAAGGTGAGCCTGACGGCGTTCTTGCCACCGAGTCGGCGAACAACGCCACAGTTGGCGGCGGTTTCATTCCGACGCTTGTACTTGGTATTCCCGGTACTCCCCCGGATGCCATCATCTTGGGAGCGCTGATGGTGCAGGGTATTCGAACAGGGCCAACGCTGTTTACGCAGCAAGCGCCGATTGTTTACACCTTTATTTTTGGACTCTTACTGGCAACGATCCTGATGCTACCGATTGGTCTGCTCATTGGCCGCTTCGCTTTCCGGTCCCTGGTGGCCATACCCAAATCTGT
>JALQVQ010000175.1 GCA_023260315.1 Burkholderiaceae bacterium | reverse complement strand
GTCAGCTTGCTGGGCCTGATTGGGCTCGGTTTGGCATGGGAGCTTTGGCTGGCACCCCTGCGCCCGGGCGGCTCAGTTTGGGCCATCAAGGTCATCCCCTTGTGCTTTCCGCTGGCGGGTTTGCTAAAAAACCGCATGTACACCTACCGTTGGATGAGCCTGCTTATTTGGCTCTATTTCACCGAGGGCGTGGTGCGCGCCTGGTCAGACACTGGCCTATCCGCTTGGCTGGCACTGGGGCAAACGGTGTTGTGCCTGGCGCTGTTTGTTGCTGTGGCCCTGCACGTGCGCTGGCGCCTCGCAAGCGTTGCAAGCGCACCGGCTGAGGCCGCCTGACCTGAGTGACCCCGCCATGGCATTTGACACCGCATCGGTTTTAGCGGCTTTCCGCGAGGTCGTTGGCCAAGCCAACGTTTTGACAGAGGGCGACCTCTCCGCCTACACCCACGATTGGCGCAAGCGCGCGCAAGGCAAGGCGCTTGCCGTCATCCGTCCCGCCAACGTCACCGAAGTGGCGGCTGTGGTCAGAATTTGTGCCGCCAACACCATCGCCATTGTTCCGCAGGGCGGCAATACCGGCCTGGTCGTGGGCTCTGTGCCCGATGCGTCGGGTACGCAAGTGGTGTTAAACATGGGGCGAATGAACCGCATTCGGGCCATCGACCCCGATAACCTCACCATCACGGTCGAAGCGGGCTGCATCCTCCAAACGGTGCAGGCGGCGGCGGCGGCGGCGGGCTTTTATTTTCCACTCAGCCTCGCCGCAGAGGGCAGTTGCACCATTGGCGGGAACCTGGGTACCAATGCGGGAGGTACCCAGGTCCTTCGGTTCGGTAACGCCCGCGAACTATGTTTGGGGCTGGAGGCCGTTACGGCGGAAGGTGAGGTGTGGGACGGCCTGTCTGGCCTGCGCAAGGACAACACCGGCTACGACTTGCGGCACCTGCTGATCGGATCCGAGGGGACCCTGGGCATCATCACAGCCGCGACCATGAAGCTCAGCCCCCAACCCTTGAGCCGCTGCGTGGCATGGTTGCACACCGATTCACTGGCCAACGCCGTTGGCCTGCTGCGGCACGCCCGCCAGCACCTGTCTGATGGCCTAACGGGCTTTGAGGTCATGGGACTGTTCGCCCGAGAACTGGTGGCAAAGCATTACCCGCAATTCCAAATCCCACTTCAAAACGGCCCATCGGCACCCTACGCGGTGCTGCTTGAGTACGCCAGCAGCCAAGATGAAGAAGCCGCTCAAACCTTATTAGAAGACACCATTGCCGCCAAACTGGACGATGGCACGCTGACCGATGCCGTTTTGGCCACCCAACTCAGCCAAGCGAACGCGATGTGGCAAATTCGCGAGCACATTTCAATGGCGCAAAGCCAAGAGGGGCTCAACATCAAACACGACATTTCGGTGCCAATCTCTCAGATCGCTGATTTTGTCGACCATACCGACGCGGCCTTGGCCGCAGCCATTCCGGGGGTGCGCTTGGTGAATTTCGGTCACCTGGGCGATGGCAACCTGCACTACAACGTCCAGGCGCCGGTGGGCACCGATCCTGCTGAATTTTTACGCACATCCGAGGACGCCATCAACCGGCTGGTTTTCGATGCCGTTGTTGCTTTTGGTGGCTCGATATCAGCGGAGCATGGCATTGGCAGCCTCAAAGCGCATACCCTTCCCCATTACAAATCAGCCGTTGCGCTGCGCATGATGCGGCAGATCAAGGCGGCGCTTGACCCGAAGAACATCCTTAACCCAGGACGCGTGCTGACCACTGAATAACGCGGACCCGCTTTGGTTTATCCTTGTCACTCTGCAAATTGCGCGCCCCATAACGCCTATGACCTCGCTTACGCCCCCTCGCCAATACGAAGACTTCATGCAACACGTGTTCACGCACGGCATCGAAAAGACCGATCGCACGGGCACCGGCACACGCAGTGTTTTTGGCTATCAAATGCGCTTTGACCTGAATGAGGGCTTCCCGCTGGTCACGACGAAGAAGGTTCACCTCAAGTCGATCATTTACGAACTCCTGTGGTTCCTCCGTGGTGACGCGAACGCCAAGTGGTTGCAAGAACGTGGCGTCACCATTTGGGACGAGTGGGCCGCACCCAATGGTGATCTGGGGCCTGTCTACGGCGTCCAGTGGCGCAGTTGGCCCACGCCCGATGGCGGCCACATCGACCAGATCACAGATGTTGTCAACACCATCAAAAACAACCCTGACTCGCGACGCATGATCGTGAGCGCATGGAACGTGGGCGAATTGTCAAAAATGGCATTGATGCCCTGCCACGCGTTTTTCCAGTTCTACGTCGCACCACCGACCGAAGCGGGCGGCAAAGGCAAACTGAGCTGCCAGTTGTACCAACGCAGCGCTGATATTTTTCTGGGCGTGCCTTTCAACATCGCCAGCTACGCGCTGCTCACGCACATGGTGGCGCAACAGTGCAACCTTGATGTGGGTGACTTCATCTGGACCGGCGGTGACTGCCACATCTACAGCAACCATCACGACCAGGTGCAAACACAGCTCAGTCGCGATCCATACCCCTACCCACGACTGCACATCACGCGCAAGCCTGACAGTATTTTTGACTACGCTTTCGAAGATTTCGAGGTGCAGGACTACGTTCACCACGCCGCCATCAAGGCGCCCGTTGCCGTCTAAGGCGGCACCCCCAACACACCCGTCGCCACGCCCATGCTGACCCGCCAACAAGCTTGGGCGTTGATCGCGCTCACCCTCATGTGGGGCCTCAACTGGCCCATCATGAAGCTCTCACTGCAAGAACTCACGCCACTTTACTTCCGCGCCAGCACCATGATGTTGGGCGCCATGTGGCTGTTTGTTTACTTTCACCGCAAAGGGCTGCGTATGTGGCCCAAGGGCAACGAGTGGTGGCTCATCATCGGCTTGGGGATCCCCAATATATTGGGCTGGCACACCATGTCGGTCATGGGTGTGAGCCTTTTGCCGTCAGGGCGCTCAGCCATCTTGGGTTTCACCATGCCCATCTACACGGTCTTGTTTGGTGCGCTCTTATTTAAGCAGCCTCTCACCAAGCGCGCCGGACTTGCCGTGGCTTGCGTCTTTGCCACCATCGGCCTGCTCACATGGCACGAACTCACGAACATCAGCGGCAACCCCGCAGGCATCTTGTGGATGGAGGGTGCCGCACTGTCATGGGCACTGGGCACCTTGTTGATGCGACGCGTGCCCTTTGATCTGCGCCCCGAAGCCCTCACCGTCTGGATGATGCTGTTGTCCAGCTTGGTCATTTGGGCGCTCGCCATCACGTTGGAACCCGTGACCAGCATCGCCACCTTCAGCGGACAAATGTGGTTCACGCTGGTGTACGCCGTGATCTTCAACTACGGCTACGCGCAAGTGATCTGGTTTGGCATGGCCCGGAACCTGCCGCCAGCCACGAGCGCGATGAGCATCATGGCCGTACCCGTCATTGGTACCATTACGGCGACCTTCATCGTCGGCGAAGTGCCGCATTGGCAAGATTTGCTGGCGATGGTTTTCGGCGTCACAGCAATTGCTGCCGTCCTGATGCCACCCCGAAAAGTTAAGACATCATAAGCATGCGCCTCAACCTGATTTACGCCCAGTCGCAAAACGGTGTCATCGGCATCAACAACACATTACCTTGGCATTTGCCGCAAGACC
>JALQVQ010000171.1 GCA_023260315.1 Burkholderiaceae bacterium | reverse complement strand
CATGTAAGCGTGCTCTTTACCGCACAACTCAACACACTGACCGTAGTACATACCCTCTTTCTCCGCACGGAACCATGTATCACGCACGAAACCAGGGATCGCATCTTGCTTCACGCCAAATGCGGGGATCATCCAAGAGTGAATCACATCGTTTGCCGTTGTGATCATTCGAATCTTTTGGCCAACAGGGACAACCAAGGGGTTGTCAACCTTCAGCAGGTAATCGTCAGGCTTTGGGCCGGTGCCGGCATTGGACATGGCACGGTGCTCGGGATCAAGGCGTGAGATGAAACCGATGCCTTCGCCCTCACCCTTGATGTAATCGTAGCCCCACTGCCACTGCATGCCGGTTGCTTTGATGGTCAAGTCGGCATTGGTGGTGTCCTTCTGAGCAACCAAGACCTTGGTCGCGGGCAAAGCCATGCCGATCACGATCAGGAATGGCACGATGGTCCATCCCAGCTCAACCCAGATCGGCTCGGGCAGCTCTTGCGATTTGTGACCAACGGAGCGGCGGTGTTTCCAAATGGAGTAGAACATCACACCGAACACAGCCACAAAAATGACCGTGCACAGGATCAACATGAACCAGTGCAACCAGTTTTGCTCAATCGCAATCGCCGTGACGGGCGGGTGCATGTTCAATTGGTTGACGGCCGGACCGCCTGGTAAGTCGTTGGTTGCGAAGGCCGTGCCCGCGCTCAGACCAACCAAGCCCAACAAGGCTTTAAGTAAACCAGATTGCATGGCCGCCCAGCGGCTGTTGGGGACCTTGCCCATTGTCATAGTCGTGCTCACTTGTTGTTACGCCTCTAATATAAGTCTTGAATGATATATCAAGCTCGAATTAAACTCAAACATGCTGACGGCAATCCGACGCCGGAGATGTCATCAAACACCCCTGACTGCAAACCGCATCTCTCGGGCGACCAAAGGTCGCCACTCCGCCCGGAGGTGTCGCCCGAACTCGAGCCGCTCCCCCCGCGCACTTACCTCTATCAAGTTGTCGTTATCGGCCAACGGCTCAATGCGAACCGACGCCCGAGGAAAGCGGGTCTCAGCCCGTTTACCCGCAACTTCCTGCTCAATGACCAACCAATTCTGCTCAAGCGTGGCGATTTCACCGTCGGTGGCGTGTCGGGCGTAAGCAACGAACGCAATACCAAGGACAGTGACCTCAAGAAAGGCAAACGGCAACACATAAGTCGCGCCGTACATCCAGAAAACAGTCGCCACGCTCAATGACACCGCGCTCAAAAATGCAAATACGCCCAGCAATTGAGCCGGACGGATTGCACAGTTTCGGCGAAAGGACCACACCATGTTGCCATCGGCTGACTGTCCAAAACGCAACAAAGAGGCGGATGTAGGTGCCATAAAACAGCGAAGCTGAAATCAGAATTGCCTGCTCACTCTGCGAGCTTAAGGCCGTCCCTGTACCCTTGCTCGTGACTAGGGCTTAGGGGCCGACTTTGATCAACTCAGAATTGTAACGCGGTCGAACCCCAAATGCCCTGAGTGACCTATAGAAAACCCTTATTTCCTGAATGACGCAAGCGGCCAGCCACGCACCTTACAGGCCCACCATTGGGTAAGGGTTTAGATATCGCGTTTCTTTGGGCCGCGTTTGAGCATCGCCTTCATGTCGGTCAGTGCCACCCGCGTTGTCGACTGCATGGGCACTTTGGGCTCGGGTTTGATCGCATGGCCGTAGATCACCTCAACGCTGATACGCAACTGTCCGTCTGGGGTGCGTGGGAGGCGCGCGTCCAACTCAGTCAATAAGCGGCGGCGCCATCCTTGCCCCCGCAAGCCCTGAAAGCGTTGCACATGCGCGTTACCACCATAGTCACGCAAATCAGCGAGTAGCCGTTCCGCTGTGGCATAGGTGAGGGTAATTGTTTCCATGTCCATGACAGGCTCAGCGAAACCGGCCTCAACCAACATATCGCCCCAGTCATGCATGTCGGTGTAAGCGTGCGTTGGCTCGGGCCAGCCACATTCCGCATAGACCGCACGAACCTCCTTCAGTGTGTCAGGGCCCAGTGCCGAGAAAAGCACGTAGCCCTGGGGCTTTAAGGCCTTCATCCATTGCGCAATGACCGCCATTGGATCGGGCTGCAAATGCAGGGACAGATTTGCCCAAAGCATGTCAACAGGCTCAGAACCCTCAAGCCACACCGGCGTTCGCTGACGCCAAAACGCCCAATTTGGTATGCCCATTGCCTGCACACCAGACAGATCCGCGCCGCTGGGACCGGTCACCCAGGCCCGGGCTTTTGACAATTTTTCGAGCAATTTCCCATGCCCCAAAGTACCACCCCATACAGGCTCCCAATGCAGCCAAAGTGACGGTAATTGGGCCATCCAATCCAAGCGACTCATCATGCGCTGCGCGACCTCTTCGGCAAGCCAACTGGACGCTGCAGGCCCACGCGCACGCCGTAACATGCGCTGTGCGGCATTTGGGTCAAGGTTGGGAACGCGGTGAGTGGTCATGACATTTGGAGGTGTTTCGCAGCACACAGCCCTAGGGGTTAACCACCTCAGCTCAATCGCTACCCGCTGAGTATATTGCCCTGACGTGTCACCCCTCACTTTGCCAAACCCTTGCCGGATATGCGGTTGCTGGTATCTCGTGCGCGTTTGGCCTGGACGCGGACGCATCGACCGCGCTTGGTGCGCACCCTGCGAAGCCAGTTTCGCCCGCCCCACCAACCGTTGTAAACAATGCAGCTTGCGTACAGCGCCGGGTATCACGCACTGTGCCGACTGCCAACAGACGGCTCCCAATTGGTCATTGGGTGCCGCCGCCGTTGATTACGCCTACCCCTGGAGCGGTCTGATTTCAGCCTACAAAAGCGGCACTGATGTTGGCCTCGGCCATGGCTTCGCACGCTTGATGGCTCACAACGCGGGCACTCGGGCCATATTGACGAACGCAGATGGGTGGGTCGGCATCCCGCTCACCCCAGCAAAACTCGCTCGGCGCGGCTTCCACCAAATTCATGACCTCATGAATCAACTGCAGCAACAACTCAAGCGGCCCCCACGCATATTGCATAGCGCGCTAGAGCCACTGAGGCACGCGAGCGCTCAAAAGACGCTCAACTTGCGTGAGCGAATGGGCAACATACACCAGCTGTTCACAATAACAAAGGGCACTCATGATCTTCGCGGGTTGCATCTGGTCGTGATTGATGACGTCAGTACCACCGGCGCGACGCTGCATGCCGCAACGGCGGTGCTTTTGCAAGCTGGCGCTGCAAGTGTCAATGTTGTTGCTTTCGCCCGCACGCCAAAGCCAGACGGCTAAGATAGCGGCCACGATTCAAGCCCCTGCACTCGCCTCAACATGTTTCATATTGTTCTTGTTCACCCGGAAATACCGCCCAACACGGGCAACGTCATTCGCCTTTGCGCCAACACGGGCTGGCAGTTGCATCTGGTTGAACCCCTGGCATTTTCAATGGAGGACAAGCAACTCCGCCGTGCCGGTCTTGACTACCACGAGACCGCCCGCGTCAAGCGGCACGCCAACTGGCAAGCCTTCCTCGAAGCGGAGAGCATCACTGCTGATCAATGTTTTGCCCTAACAACCAAGGGGACGCGGAGTCCTTACGATGTGGCTTTCAAGCCGGGCAGCTATTTGGTGTTTGGCTCTGAGACAAAGGGGCTACCAGAAACCATTCGAGCACAAATACCAACCCCTAACTGGCTTCGTTTACCCATGAAAGACGGCCAGCCGCCTGATCACCATGGGCGAGATGGCGTCGAGCGTGGCGCATGAGCTCAACCAGCCCCTGACGGCGATCAGCAACTACTGCAACGGCATGATCTCGCGCATCAAAAGCCAGCAGATCAAGGAAAGCGACCTCTTGGGTGCGCTGGACAAGACCGCCCACCAGGCGCAGCGCGCTGGCCAGATCATTCAGCGCATCCGCAGCTTCGTCAAACGCAGCGAACCCAACCGCATCGAGACCGAGGTCGCGCCGATGGTGGCAGAGGCGCTCGAACTGGCCGACATTGAA
>JALQVQ010000167.1 GCA_023260315.1 Burkholderiaceae bacterium | reverse complement strand
AGGCGGGGGTGAGCAAATCATTCTGCACGCTGGTGATCGAGGCTGGGGCCTATGATCCGCCCTATATGGCGACGATCTGGCAGGGCGAGCAGGTGGTGGGTGAGTTGACCAGTGGCTATTTTGGCCATCGGGTCGGGGCTTGCATCGGGCTTGGCATGGTTGAGCGCAAGCGCAAGAAAGCCGGATGCAGTGCCCCTTCAGTCACCAGCGGCGTGCGCACCCAACCGGCGTATGCCAGGCCAACCGCTACGCCATGTGCCGCCAACTCGATGCGCCACGCGTTCCCCATGGCCTCGATCGCCGACTTGCTTGCGGCGTAGGCCGACATCACTGGCGCGTGCGCCAGCGCCGACATCGACACGTTCAGCAACACGTAGCCTCGCTGCTTTTTCACAGCATCCAACGCACATCGAACCGTGTTGAAGACGCCACGGGCATTCACCTCCATGCATCGCCACCATGCATCAGGATCAACATGCGATACCGGACCAAACGCCGCAATGCCCGCGTTGGCAAACACCACGTCAATTCGACCGTAAGCCGCCATGACCGCTTCCACAGCCGCCCGCATAGAGGCCAAATCTGACACATCCGCCACGTACGCGAATCCGCGCGAACCGCACTGCCGCGCAATGGCTGCCAGCGGCTCATCGTCACAGTCAATAAGAACAGCGATCCCACCTTGCGCAACCACCGCCATGGCGGTTGCCGCGCCGATGCCTGATGCAGCGCCCGTAATGAGAACGACCTTATCGGTCAGCGCATCAGGCGAGGTCACAAAGATTTTGTCACCATGAAATAGACGATCGGGAGCGGCAAAATGGTTGCGACAGCACCCGCTATCTGCCAGATCCGTGAGAGCCGCCAATACGCATCACACACCTCGGTGGTGTTCATCAAGAGCTGACGTTGCTTCAACTGAATGGGCACCAAAACAAACAGCCATATCAAGCCCGAGAGTGCCAATAAGCCATACGACCACTGGATCCAGAGGTGCCCCTGATAGCCACCGTACCGCTCGGACATACCAAAGCCAGTCCAAACAACGCCCAGCGAGCCGAAAAATGTGAAGAACAAGTCGGTGATCAACACCACCCGATTACTGAACTGAATGATGGCATGTTGACGGGTACGCTCGGCCAGTACCGCCCAAATGCCACTCACAATCACGTTCCCTAAAAAGAGACACGCGCAAACCAAATGAATGACTTTGAGGTTAGCGCTCATCTGTATCAGACGTTGTCGATTTTTTATCTTCGGTTCGCTGCCGCTCGGTTTCCGCCCGGGCTTTTCGCAGGTCTCGGAATTGCCAAATCGCGAATGCGATACCGGCAATCAATACAACCCCAACCTCAACCGCTTTCAACCACATGT
This sequence comes from Burkholderiaceae bacterium, assembly GCA_023260315.1. Classification (GTDB taxonomy): domain Bacteria; phylum Pseudomonadota; class Gammaproteobacteria; order Burkholderiales; family Burkholderiaceae_C; genus RS62. The sequence continues at coordinate 1,371 of JALQVQ010000167.1, read as the reverse complement.
GTTCTACCGCACGGGGCGGCCACGCTGCTCAAGTCGCTCAAAGAGGTCAACCATCCATTCAATTCGCTCGTCAAAGCTGCGATGAGGGACAGCGGTTGGGACACTATCCTCGACCTCATCGCGATCACCTCTCACAATATCGACGAGGTAGTGAATGGCTGGAACGGGACTCAGCGGAACCGCTGGAACCGCAGGCGCTTTAAGCGCTGTGGCTGTCGCACGCGCAATGAGGGCTAACTTCCGCGGCGTCGATACCACGCTGCGGTGATCAATCGAGTTCAGGCCTGTGCGCGCGAGCTGCACACCAATCTCTGCATAAACCAACCGCGCGGCCTGGATGGCCGGGCGACAATCACGTGGCAGCTCAATCAAGCCGAATTCGCCACGACGGTAAAGGGCATCCGCCCGAAGGAGCAAGCGTTGGGTGAAGCCAGCTATCCTGGCATCAAAGACCGGGTTGGCCAACCAAGCATCGGCATCCATGCCGATCTCCCGAAACCAGGTACGTGGCACGTACAAGCGTCCGTTGCGTGCATCCTCACCGATGTCACGGGCGATGTTGGTTAGCTGCATGGCGACACCCAACTCGCTGGCACGCGCAATGGCTGTTTGTGACGCGGCCCCCATGATCAACGACATCATCGCGCCAACGGTGCCCGCCACTCTGGCGCCATACGCTTCTACATCCGCCAATGTCTCGTAGCGGCGGCCCTCTGAATCCCATAGGAAGCCATCCAGCAGGGCTTCTAACAACCCGATGGGAATCGCATAGCGATGCACAACAACCGTGAGAGCCCGGTCCGCATCCTCTGTCCCGGGGCGACCGGCATAAATGGCGGCCAGACGGGCTTTGAGGTCACGCATGGCGGCCTGCTGGTCATGGCCGTTGTCAATCGCATCATCTGCCAACCGACAAAACGCATACAGCGCAATGGCTGGGGCGCGCATGCGTATGGGCAAGAGCCGCGAGGCGGCAAAAAAGGACTTGGACCCCCCGCGCATTAATGCGGTACAGGCCTCCAGGTCATACGTGTAATTTGACATCGGGAACCACCTGTTCAAGCATTTTTGCTGACATCAGCACACTGGGGACGCCCGCGCCGGGTTGGCTGCTGGCACCGACCATAAAGAGGCCATCCACATCCTCACTTCGGTTGTGAGGCCGGAAAAAGGCACTTTGAACCAGGATGGGCTCAAGGCCAAACCCTGCGCCCTTGTATGACGGCGACTTATTTGAGGCCCTGCAAGCCACCGTTGCCAAGTTACAGGGCGCGTATGCCATTGCCGCATTCCACAAAGACGAACCCCACCGCATTGTGGGCGCTCGCCTGGGTTCGCCGTTGGTACTGGGTGTTGGTAGCACGCAAGACG